>JBEGRN010000144.1:0-4700 GCA_041180425.1 Verrucomicrobiota bacterium | reverse complement strand
TCCAAGATCGACCCGTGGTTCCTCCGCCAGCTGCGCCAAATCGTGGACATCGAGCTCGCGCTCAAGGCCGCCGGCAAGTCCATCGGCGTCGACCTGCTCCGTCAGGCCAAGGAAGCCGGCTTCGCGGACCGACAGATCGCGCACGCCACCGGCTTCGCCCCGGCGGAAGTCTACGCGAAGCGCAACGCCGCCGGTGTTAAGACCGTCTTCCGCCTCGTCGACACCTGCGCCGCCGAGTTCGAATCCTTCACGCCGTACTTCTACTCGACCTACGGCGACGAGTCCGAGGTCCGTCCTTCCGCCAAGAAGAAGGTCATGATCCTCGGCGGCGGCCCGAACCGCATCGGCCAAGGCATCGAGTTCGACTACTGCTGCGTCCACGCTTCCTACGCGCTCCGCGCGGCCGGTTACGAGACTGTCATGGTGAACTCCAACCCGGAGACCGTCTCCACGGACTACGACACTTCCGATCGCCTTTACTTCGAGCCGCTGACGCTCGAGGACATCCTGGAGATCTACCGCACCGAGCAGTGCATCGGCGCCATCGTGCAGTTCGGCGGCCAGACCCCGCTCAACCTCGCGGCGGACCTCGAGGCCAACGGCGTCACCGTCGTCGGCACCTCGCCCGCCAGCATCGCGCTCGCCGAGGACCGCCAGCTCTTCAAGGACATCCTCATCGAGCTGGATATCCGCCAGCCGGTGAACAAGACCGCGCTCTCCGCCGAAGAGGCCTACAAGGCCGCGGAAGAGATCGGCTTCCCCGTGCTGCTCCGTCCGTCCTTCGTCTTGGGCGGCCGCGGTATGTTCATCGTCTACGGCATGGACGAGCTCAAGTCCGTCGTCCGCGAAGCCTTCGACGTCGCCCCCGGCAAGCCGGTGCTCCTCGACAAGTTCCTCGAAGACGCGATCGAGCTCGACGTCGACGCCATCTCCGATGGCGAGACCACGGTCATCGGCGGCATGCTCGAGCACGTCGAGCACGCGGGCGTGCACTCCGGTGACGCCGGCATGGTGCTCCCGCCTCACACCCTCTCTCCGGCCATCGTCGACGAAGTCCGCCGCATCACGCATGCGCTCGCCAAGCGCCTGAAGGTCGTCGGCCTCATGAACATCCAGTTCGCCATCAAGGACGGGACCGTGTTCATGCTCGAGGTCAACCCGCGCGCCTCGCGCACCATCCCGTTCGTCTCGAAGGCGATCGGCGTCCCTCTCGCCAAGCTCGCGTCGCTCTGCATGCTCGGCGCGAAGCTCAAGGACTTCAAGTTCACCCGCGAGATCCGTCCGCCCTATTGGTCCGTCAAGGAATCGGTCTTCCCGTTCAACCGTTTCCCCGGCGCGCCCGTCGCGCTGTCGCCGGAAATGCGTTCGACCGGCGAGGTCATGGGCGTCGACGACGACCTCGGCATGGCCTACGCCAAGGCCCAGATGGCTGCGCAACCGGCCTTGCCGACCGCCGGCAACGTCTTCCTCTCCGTGAAGGACCGCGATAAGGACGGCGCCGTCGCCGTGGCCCGCGAACTGGCGACCCTTGGGTTCAACGTCTATTCCACCAGCGGAACGGCCGCGGCCATCGAGGCCGCTGGCGTCAAGGTCACCAAGCTCGGCAAGATCTCCGAAGGCTCCCGCCCCAATGTGCTCGACCTCCTGAAGAACGGCCAGCTCCAGATGATCGTGAACACCGCCGCCGGCATGCTGCCGCGCAAGGATGAGAACGCGATGCGCGCCGAGGCCGTCCTCCGTGGCGTCTACATGGCGTCGACCATGAATGCGGCCCGCGCCGCCGTCTTGGGCATCAAGTCCCTCAAGATTCGCGCCCTGACCGTGAATTCCCTCCAGGAACACGCAAAGGTGCTTCCCCCGCAGGCCTGATTCGGATACTTAACCTTACCCATGAAACTCCCCGCCCTCGCCGCGTTGGCCTTCGCCGCCGCGTCTCTCCACGCCGCCGACGAAGCCAAGCCTGCCGCTGCGACCCCCGCTCCGGCCGCCGCCAAGGCCGACCCGGCGTTGCTCACCCCTCCCCCCGCACCCATCGTGAAAGACCTCACCCCCGAACAACAGAAACAGGCCTTCTTCCTCCAGGGATTCTTCCTGGTCCGTCAGGCTCAATGGGCGTCCATCGCCACCGAGCTCGACCTCTCCGACGAGGAAGTGACCGCCTTGCTCGACGGCATGCGCGCCGCCCTCAAGAACGAGACGCCGAAGTTCAAGGCCGAGGAAATCATCCCTGGCGCCGAAAAGATGATCGGCGAACGCGTCGCCGGTAAGGCCAAGCGCTGGGCGGCCCAGAACGACGCCTTCCTCGCCAAGATCGACGCCGACAAGGAATTCACGAAGACCGCTTCCGGTCTCCGCTACAAGGTCCTCGCCCCTGGCACCGACCCGAAGCCCACCGCCACGAGCACCGTCAAGTGCCTCTACACCGGCAAGACGGTCGACGGCAAGGTCTTCGATTCGACTTCCGGTCGCGGCAACGTGCCGGCCGAGTTCCCGCTGAACGGCGTGATCCCTGCTTGGACCGAAGCCGTGCCGAAGATCGGCAAGGGCGGCAAGATCCTCCTCGTCGCTCCGGCGGCCATCGCCTACGGCGAAAACGGCCAGGGTCCGATCCCGCCCAACTCCGTCCTCGAGTTCGAGGTCGAATTGGTCGAAATCGTCAAATAAGCCCTCGCGCTGATTTTGCCTAGGTTTCGCGACGCACCGAGTGGTGCGTCGCTTGCTTTATGGAGGGAACAAACTACACCTACTGAGGTACTTACCCCTTTCCATGCGCGCCCTTATCCCCGCGAGTTTCCTCGTCGCTGCTTCCTTGTTGGGAGCGGAAGGCTTGGGCGCGCCGGCGGCGGAGCGTGCCAGTACGGCCGCACCGCAGACCGTCACGCTCGCGGCGGCCATCGATCAGGCGTTGGCGCGTAACCTCGGCCTGGCCGTCACGCGCCTCGAAGCCTCGCGGTCCTTGGACTACGTCGACCAAGCCGAAGCCGTCTTTGATCCGGTCTTTGGCTGGAGCAATCGCCTGAGCGGCGGCAAGTCCGCCCTCGACCGCCAACTCGGCAACGCGGCCGCCCAAGACTTCAGTTCCGACGTCAGCCTTTCGCGCAAGTTCAGCTGGGGAGGCACCTTGACCCTCGGCACGGGATTGACGCGGTTGTGGTCTGATGGTGGCAACGTCAATTCGACGGCGTCGAACTTCGACCTCGGCACCAGCCTCAGCTACACGCAGCCGTTGCTCGCGGGAGCGGGCCGCGCCGTCAACCTGTCCGCTTTGATCGCCGCCAAGGAAGGCGCGACGCGGAGCCGCCTCGCCTTGCGCGCCGCCGCCTTGGACCTCATCCGCGACACCGAAGTCGCCTATTGGAGCCTCGCCGGCGCCCGCACGCTGGTGTCCCTCCGCGAGACCAGCCTG
Organism: Verrucomicrobiota bacterium; assembly: GCA_041180425.1. Classification (GTDB taxonomy): domain Bacteria; phylum Verrucomicrobiota; class Verrucomicrobiia; order Opitutales; family UBA953; genus UBA953. The sequence continues at coordinate 1,294 of JBEGRN010000144.1, read as the reverse complement.
CGTTCGGCTGAATCCTTGCTGGAGCAGGTCCAGGCCAAGCGCCGCCTCGGCGACGCCACGGCGTTGGAGGAACTGCAGGCCGCCGCGGAAGTGGCCAACCAGAAGGTCGCCGTGCTCAACGCCAAGCAGGCCGTCGATGGCGCCGAGATGCGCCTACGCCGCACGTTGGGTCGCGGCGATGCCGCGGACATCGAGCAGCCTGTCCTGGTGGAAGCCATTCCGCAGGCCACCGTCGACGCCCCCGAGCCGTTTGCGCCTTGGATCCGCAAGGCCGCGAGCTTCGACTTCGACACGGCGATCCAGCTATCCGCCCTGACGCAAGCCAACTCCACGCTCGAAGCCGCGCGGCAGAACGACGCGCCGCAGCTCGACCTGACGTTGTCCGGCGCGAACTACGGTCCATCCGTGGCGGGCCTGCATCAGGCTTACGATGGCCTGCGTGATGCCGCTGGTTGGAGCAACAGCATCAGCTTGACCTACCGCGTGCCGCTGGGTTCGCGCGAATCGGAAGCCGCGTTGCGCTCCGCGGCCCGCGCCCGTCGCCAAGCCGAACTGCGTCTGGCGGATGTCCGTCAGAACCTCGTCTTCAACGCCCGCGCCACCTGGCGCGACCTCGAAGCCGCCCGCGCCCGCGTCGACTCCGCCACGTCGGCGTTGGCGCTGCAGCGCCAGTCCTACGAAGGCGAACGCGCCCGCTACGCCGCCGGCCAGTCCGACATCCTCCGCGTCCTCCAGGCGCAGGCGGCCCTCGATGCCTCGCAGCTGAACTGGATCCAGTCGTTGCTCGACGCCCGCTCCGCTTCCGCCCGGGTCGCTCGCCTCGATGGGTCGTTGCTGGCTCGTCATGGCTTCACCTTGGAATCCGCGGAGGCGAAGGTCGCCGGCGGCCTCCCGACGGAAGAACCCCTCCCTCCTTTGTCCGAAACCCCATGAGCCTTAAGAAGACCTTGATCATCCTCACCGCTGTCGCCCTCGTGGCTGGAGCGACTTGGAATTGGTGGCCGGACAGCGCCAAGAAGGGCGGCCGTCGCGCCGGTGGGCCCAAGGGCGGGCTTCCGCAGAACCCCATCGAATCCGTCGTGGCCATCCGCGACATCGAGGAGACCGTCGATGCGGCTGGCTACGTCCGCCCCGTCATCTTCAGCGACGTCAAGGCCGAGGTCAGCGGCAAGATCCAGAAGATCCACGTCAAGGACGGCCAAGTCGTCAAGAAGGGCGCCGTCCTCATCGAGCTGGACCCGCTGCTGGTCAAGGCCGACGAAGACGAGGCGCGCCGCAACGTCCAGCTGCAGGG
>JBEGRN010000143.1:0-4991 GCA_041180425.1 Verrucomicrobiota bacterium | reverse complement strand
TCGCGCCAAGCGCGAAGCCGCCGGGAAGTCCATCTCCCACATCCTCTCGCCGAAGACCGGCCAGACGGTCGATCCGACCATCGAGCTCTGCTGCGTCTACCACCCCAGCTGCTTCCAGGCGGACGGCTGGTCGACCGCGCTGATGGCTGCAGGCTGGAAGGAAGCGCAGGCCCTTGCCGAACGCGAAGCCCTCGCCGTCCTGCTCGTCGGCCCCAAGGGCGAAACCTGGAAGTCGCCAGCCCTGCAGGAGCTCAAGTAAGCTGCCTTACTTCTGAACGAGGTCGGTGATGGTGTCCTTCGCCGGGTCGAAGCCGGTGGCGAGGTCGACGAGGTAAACGGGTTGCTCCGGACGATGCAGCTCTTTGACCAGCCCCGCCAGGGCGACGTTGAGCTCGGGGATGTAGCTGTACTTCGGCAACTTGCCGCTGGGGATGACCTGAGCCACAAAGACGATGGCCTTGGGGTTGAGGCGACGGGCCGTGGCGATCATGCCGCGATGCGCCGCCACGATGCCGGCGACCGGCTTCTCCTCGGCGAAGTGGTTATGGCCGGCCTGGATCATCAGCACATCCGCCGGGTGCGCCTTCAGCTTGGCCTCGAGGATGGACGCCAAGAACTCCGCGTTCTTGCCGCCATAGCCTTCATGCCACAAGGCCACCGTCGAACCCTCGGTCTTCTGCGACCCGACGAACTCACAGCGCACGCCCGCGGCCTGCAGCTTCGCGGCCAAGGGGATGCGGTAAGTGGCGAAGGTCTTGCCCCCACCCTGCGTGATTGAATCCCCCAACGCCATGATGCGGTAGGGGGTGGTTTCGGCGGCGGACAAACCGCAGGCCATGACGAGAAGCAGGAGACGGAAGACCATGGAAGGAATCAGGCCAAGAACTTCAGCACCTGCTCGGCGAGCAAGGCCATCGCCAAGCCGGAGAAGCCGATAAGCGTCTCGGTGATCGTCCACGTGCGCAGGGTCTGCCCGACCGACAGGCCGAGGCACTCCTTGACCATCCAGAAGCCGCTGTCGTTGAGGTGCGAGAGGAAGAGCGACCCGCAGCCGATGGAGATCACCATGAGCTCAGGGCTCGTGCCAGGATGGGCCGCCAAGACCGGCGCGATGAAGCCCGAGGCCACGGTGATGGCGACGGTCGCGGAGCCCGTGGCGACGCGGATGAAAGCCGACACGAGCCAGCCATAGACCAAGAGTGGCAGGCCAGCCTTGGCCGCCAATTCGGCGAGCTGCTTGGCCACACCGGCCTCACGCATGACGAGCGCGAAGCCGCCGCCCGCGCCGACGAGGATCAGGGTCATGCCGATGCCCGCCACGCTCTGCTCCGAGAACTTGAGGAGTTCGGCGTTGGATCGCCCGCAACGGCGTCCAAAGGCCCACATCGCAAAGAGCACCGACAGGAGCAAGGCCATCACGGGATGCCCGATGAGCAAGGCGGCCTGACCGACCGGCGTCTCGGCCGCATGGAGGAGCTCGGTGGCCGTGCCGCCGAGGAGCAAGAACACCGGCAGCAACACGGTGAAGAGCGTCAGGCCGAAGGACGGGAGCACCTGGCCCTCGTTGACCGACGGCACGAAGTCCGGCGTAGCCACATCGACGCGCTTGACCGCCAACCGGGCAAAGAACGGGCCCGCGATGGCCGCCACCGGGATGCCCAGGACGAGCGCCCAGAGGATGACCTTACCCATGTCCGCGTGGAGCTCCTTGATCGCGATGACCGGGCCCGGATGCGGCGGCATCAGGCCGTGCATGACCGAGAGGAACGAGAGCATCGGCAGCACGAGCAGGAGGAACGGCTTGCCGGTCTCCTTCGCCAAGGTGATGACGATCGGCAGGATCAGCAGCAGCCCGACCGCGAACCAGGTGGTCATGCCGATGCACAGCGCGAGCAGGATGATGCAGAGGCCGATGCGCTCCGGGCCAAGCGTGCGGATGAACTGCTTGGCGAGGACGCCGGCCCCGCCCGACTCGGCGAGGAGCTTGCCGAAGACGACGCCCAGCACGATGATCGAGCCCGTGCTCGCCAAGGTGCGTCCGAAACCGGTCTGGAAAGAATCCAGCACCCCGGCCATCGTGAGCGGCGCCACGCCCGGCACCACCAACTGAGTGGCCACGACCATCGCGCCGAGCGCGAGCGAACTCAACAGCAGCGCGATGAAGGGGTTGAGCTTCAGCCAAGTGACGAGGCCGACCAGGACGGCGATGGCAAGGAGGGCGTAGAGCATGGCGGGAAAGGCTTAGGCCTTAGGCGGGGCGACCGTGGCGCGGGTCGCGCCGGTGCTGATGCCGCCATCGACCAACAAGGTCTGCCCGGTTACATAGCGGCTCTCCTCGGAGGCGAGGAAGACCACGGGGCCCGCGAGGTCGCCGGCGGCGCCTGGGCGCTTCAGCGGGATGCGGTCGCACAGATACTCGACCCACTCCTTCTGCTCATAAAGCACGGCGTTCTGCGCGGTCTTGAACCAGCCCGGGGCCAGGCAATTGACGGTGACGCCATGGCGGCCCCAATCGTCGGCCAGGCTCATGGTGAGCTGCTTCACGCCGCCGCGGCTGGCGCCATAAGGAGCCAGGCCCGCGTAGCCGGCGACGCAGGTGACCGAACCGATGTTGATGATGCGGCCGTAACCACGGGCAATCATGCCCGGGGCGGCGGCTTGGGCGGTGAAGAACGTCCCGCGGAGGTTGGTGTCGAGGATGGTGTTCCAATCCTCCCACGTGACCTCGAGGGCGGGCTTGCGGATGTTGCACCCAGCGTTGTTCACGAGGATGTCGATGCGTCCCATCTGCCGTTCCACTTCCGCCACAGCGGCCTTGATGCTGGCGCCATCGCGGACGTCCATGGCGACCGCGCACGTGCGGCGGCCAAGGGCTTCGATTTCTTGGCGGAACGCCGAGAGCTTGGACGCGTCGCGGCTGGACATGGCGATGTCGGCGCCGGCCTGCGCGAGGGCACGGGCGAAGTGCTGGCCGAGGCCGCGGCTGGTGCCGGTGACGAACGCGACCTTACCGGCGAGGCTGAAGAAGGGGGAGGACATCGGGGCTTAGTTCTGCGGGGCGAGGATGACCTTCATCACGCCGGGGGCGCCGGCGTAGAGCTTGGCGAACCAATCAGCGCCCTGCTCGAGCGGCGCGACGGCGGAGATGATCTTGTCGACCTTGATCTGCTTGGTCGCGAGGAGCTCGATGCAGCGCGGGATCTCGCCGGCGGATGCGCACGAGCCCTGCAGACGCAGCTGGCGGGTGACGACCACCTGCAGCGGCAGCTCGGTCTTTGGCGAGAGGTTGCCGACGAGCGTCACCGTGCCGCCCTTACGGACGGCGTGGATAGCGGAAAGCACTGTGGCGTTGAGGCCGACGCACTCGAAAGCGGCGTCCGCGCCCTGCCCCTTCGTCAGGGACTTCACGAACTCGGTGAGGTCGCCGCCGGTCTTGGCGTTGAAGCGATGCGTGGCGCCGAGCTCACAGGCGACGTCTAGGCGGGAATCCTCGGTGTCGACGGCGATGACCTGGGCGAAGCCCGCGATCTTGGCGGCCTGCAGCGTCAGCAGGCCGATCATGCCCGTCCCGACGACCACGGCGGTGTCGCCCGGCGCGCAAGGCGTCAGGCGCACGGCGTGCACGCCGACCGAGACGGCTTCGATCATGGCAGCTTCGTTGAAGCCTAAGGCGTCGGGCAGCACGTGCACGATGCGGGCGGGGACGGTGACGAATTCGGCGAAGGCGCCATGGCGGCGGTAATCGCCGCAGGAGACACCGAGGACCTGGCGGTTATCGCACAGGTTCACGTCGCCGCGCTGGCAATGGACACAGCCGCCGCAGAACACGGTGGAGTCGAAGGTGACGCGCTGGCCCGGCGAGAGGTGCTTCACCTCGGCGCCGACGCCGGTGATGACCCCGGCGGCCTCGTGGCCCATGACGAGCGGCGGGATGCGCCGGCCCGTGGACCCATCGTATCCATGGATGTCGGACCCGCAGATGCCGCAGGCCTTGACCTGGATGAGCACGTCGGACGGTCCGCAGACCGGGTCGGCGACGGTCGTGTAGGACATCTTCTTATATTCCGTAAGCAGCAGGGCCTTCATGGGTACGCCCTCTTTATTGGGCGGGTTCCGACCACGAGCAAGCCCAGCCTCGCCGACGCCCTGCCTAGACAACAAAAAGCCCGGGGGTACCGGGGCTTCGTGCAAGAGGCGGGCTAGGCTTACTTCTTGTCGCCGCAGCAGCCGGAGCTGGCTTCGGACGAGCAGCAGGAGCCCTCGGAGGAGGCGCCACCGCAGCAGGAAGACTGGGAGCAGCAGGAGCCACAGCACTTCTTCCAGACGTCATAGGTCAGGAACAAGCAGGCCAGGATCGCGAAGATGAGGACCGGGTCCTTGATACCGGCATAGGGAGCGGGCAGCAGGAACTGGTGGATGCAGGCGATGTTGAAGACGATCGCGCCGATGACGACCAGGCCGAGCGTGCGCAGGCGCGGCAGGACCAGCAGCAGGCCACCGACGATCTCAAGGACCTTCACGAGCTTGAGGTAACCCGTGGTGTACATCGCGCCGATGAAGGCGGCGGCCGGCGAACCTTCCGGCGGATGCGGGATGGTGATGAACGGGAAGAAGAAGTTCAGCCCGAAGACGATGAAGACCGCGCCGAGGAGGACGGCGACGATGTTGGAGGCGAGTTTCATGATGCGTTGTTGGCTAGGTGAGAGGGGGGTCGGCCAGAGGGCGAAGACGAGAAAGACGACGCCAAGGAAAGCGACGAAGACTTCGATGAGCGACATACAGTCAGGCTAGGCGCTCGGGCCAGAAGGTCAATGCAGGGCTCAGAGGGCCTTGTGGGAACCGTCGCAGAGGGCGCCCTTCTTCGAGTGCTTGCAGGCGCAGAAGTAGACCGTGCCGTTGGCCTCGGCCTTGTAGGGTACCGGAGCGAAGGAGGAACCCTTGTGGGCGCCGTCGCAGAAAGGCTGGGTCTTCGAATGGCCGCAGGAGCACCA
>JBEGRN010000142.1:0-4730 GCA_041180425.1 Verrucomicrobiota bacterium | reverse complement strand
GTACATGATGCTCGGCAGCTCGTTGTAATCGAGCACGAGGAAGGAGTGCTTCACGATCGGCAGCGTCATGCCGTAGAAGTCCGTTTCCTGGAAGGCCGCACGGCCGATGAATTGCTGGTAGACCTGGCCGGTGATGCAGATCAGCGGGATGCTGTCCATGTGCGCATCGGCGATGGCGGTGACGAGGTTCGTCGCGCCGGGACCGGAGGTGGCCATGCAGACGCCGGGCTTGCCGGTGGCGCGGGCGTAACCATGCGCCATGAAGGCGCCGCCTTGCTCGTGGCGCGGTAGGATGGTGCGGATTTTCTTGGAGCGCGTGAGGCCCTGGTGGAGCTCCATCGAGGCGCCGCCTGGGTAGGCGAAGATCGTGTCGACGCCGAGGTTCTCGAGGCAACGTACCATGACGTCGCAGCCGCGCATCTTGCCGCCGGTCTGTGCGGAGACGGCGGTCGGGGAGTTGGACGAGGATTGCTTGGCGGCGTTCTTTTTGGGCATGGTCGGTGGGGCGGTTTGAGACCGCAGGGAATGGGTTAGAAAAGGAGCGGGAGGGAAGGGGGCAAGTGTGAATAACCCCCGAAGTCCGAAAAGGTGAAAATCCGTTCACCATGAGGAGCGCTTAGCCGAGGGGAGTCCTTGCAGGCGGGAGCTCTTTTGCCTAGTCCTCCCCCCATGCGCCCCCTCTTCGCCTTGCTGGCCTTGTGCCTCGGCCTTGCCGCCGCTGAGCGCCGACCCAACGTGATGGTCATCCTCGTCGACGACATGGGCTACTCGGACCTCGGTTGCTACGGCGGCGAGATCGCCACCCCGAACCTGGACGGCTTGGCCGCCCGCGGGCTCCGTTTCACCCAGTTCTACAACACCGCCCGGTGCTGGCCCTCGCGTAGCGCGTTGCTCTCCGGCTACTACGCGCAGGAGATCCGTCGCGACACCGTGCCCGGCGTGAAGTCGGGCGCCCAAGGGACGCGTCCGGAATGGGCGAAGCTCCTGCCCGACCGCCTGCGCGCGGCGGGCTACGCTTCCTACCACTCCGGCAAGTGGCACGTCGACGGGCTGCCGCTGAAGAACGGTTTCGACCGCTCCTACAGCCTCAACGACCACGATCGGCATTTCGCGCCGCGCCAGCACACGCTCGACGACCAGCCCCTGCCGGCCGTCGCCGCGGACGCCGGTTACTACTCGACCACCGCCACCGCGGACCACGCGCTCCGCTGCCTCCGCGAGCACGCTGCCCAGCATCCGACGCAGCCGTTCTTCTCCTTCGTCGCCTTCATCGCGCCGCACTTCCCGCTGCAGGCCCCGGCGGCCGACATCGCTCGCTATAAGAATGTTTATGATAAAGGCTGGGACGCCTTGCGCGTCGCCCGCCACGAGCGGCAAAAGGCCCTCGGTTTCCCCGTTCAGGCGCTCTCGCCTCTCGAGCCCGAAGTCGGCCCGCCTTATGCTTTCCCTAATGCCATTAAAGCCTTGGGCCCCAATGAGTTGAACCGACCAATCCCGTGGGCGGGCTTGACCCCGGAACAGCGGGCTTTCCAAGCCGCCAAGATGTCCGTCCACGCGGCCATGGTCGACCGCGTCGACCAGGAGGTGGGGCGCCTGCTCGCGCAGCTCAAGGCGATGTCCGCGCTCGACGACACGCTGATCCTGTTCCTGTCGGATAACGGCGCGAGCGCGGAGATGATGGTGCGCGGCGACGGCCACGACGCGACCTTGCCCGCGGGGGCAGACCACACGTTTCTCAGCCTCGGCCCTGGGTGGTCTTCGCTGAGCAACACGCCGTTCCGTCGACACAAGACTTGGGTGCACGAAGGCGGCATCTCGACGCCGCTGATCGCGCATTGGCCGAAGGGCATCGCCGAACAAGGCGTGCTACGCCAAGCCCCGGGTCACTTGGTCGACATCGTGCCGACGGTTCTCGAGCTCGCGGGTGCGCCCGCGTTGGGTACCGTCGCCGGTGAGCCGGCGGCCCCGGGGCAAAGCTTGTTGCCGGCCTTGAAGGCGGGCACGCCGGTCGCGCCGCGCACGCTATGGTGGTTGCATGAAGGCAACGCCGCCCTGCGCGTCGGGGACTATAAACTCGTCAAAGCCAAGGGGGAGGCTTGGGCCCTCTACGACTTGTCCAAGGATCGCGCCGAGCAGGTGGATTTGGCCACCAAGGAGCCCGCTAAACTGGCAGAACTTGCGAAGCTTTGGGAAGAGCGCAAAGACCGTTACTTCACCGAAGCGAAGGCAAAGTGATTAGTGCTTAATATGCTTTAAGCCAACGACTTGCATCGGGTTCTTCATCCCGTTCTGCAGGTAGGCGTGTGCCAGTCGGACGGCTTGCTCCAGGGACTCCCCGTGCGCCAGATGCGCCGTGATGGCCGCGGAGAGCGTGCACCCGCTGCCGTGCGTATCGAGGCCCGGCAGCCGTGGCGCGGTGAGCGTCAGCGTGCGGCCATCGGGCCAAGCCAGCGCGTCGACGAGCATGTCGCCTTCGGCATGGCCTCCTTTGACCAGGAAGGGCACGCCGTAAGCACGGGCGAGTTCGAGCGCTTCCGCCACGCCGTGCGTACCGCCGAGCGCCCGACGGCCCAGCAGGATGGAAGCCTCGTCGAGGTTGGGGGTGACCACCGCGGCTAGCGGCAGCAGCTTTTGGCGCACCGCATCGACTGCTTCCGGGGACAACAACGTCGCTCCGCTGGAGGCGACCATGACCGGGTCGATGACTGCGGGGATCTTGGTTTCGGCGATGAACGCGGCCACGGCGGCGACGATCTCGACATTGAGCAACATCCCTGTTTTCAGGGCTTTGGGACGATAATGCCGGGTGACCTGTCGGCATTGTTCGACCACGAACGCGGGCGTGGCGGCTTGGACGCCGGACACGCCGAGCGGGTTCTGGGCCGTCAAGCAGGTGATTGCCGTCGTGCCATAGACGCCGTGCGCGGCAAAGGTCAGGAGGTCGGCTTGGATGCCCGCGCCGGCGCCGCTGTCGGAGCCGGCGATGGAGAGCGCCACGGGCAGGTCATTTGCGGGGTCAGGCATCGTCTTGATGCTATGGGCTTAACTCCGTTCAGATTATTTTTACAGTTCAGACTCGAAAAGATTTGCGCTGAGGGAGTCCGAAAGATGAAGACCACCTGAGGAATCGTCCGCTTGAGCCAAGAAGATCCCCAGTCCCGCCGCCGCCTTATTTCTTCTGACGCCAAACTCGGCTTGGAACGGTTGATCGTGGGGCGCGAATGCAATGCCTTTGACCGCCTTTCCGCCGAACGGAAAGCCCAGGCCTTCGTAGAATTAATCGACCTCGGGCTCATCAAGGGCACCCGGAAGGACGTTCCCGGCCGGGCTTACCCTGATGTCACGGTGCAGCATGTCACCTCCGCCGGCCGCAAGGCTTTCCGGAAGAAAGAACGCCGCGAGGGTGGTGAACGGCAGCCTGGAAGTTGGAAAATTGCGATTTTAGGCCTATTTTTGACGGCCATCGTGCTGACCGTCTTGGCGGTGATGCATGGTTGCCGCTCCTAAGGTGCGGGAACCGCTATCCTTGTCATCCGCCGGGGGAGGGGGCAGGGGCGATGCCCCTAATCCATTGACACCCTAAGGCGGTTTCCCCTTCTTTTGCCCTTCGTCGACAGTCCCCGACCTGCGGTCAGGCTATCCTCGTCACCTCCCATCCCCCTCTACCATGGCTAAGAAAACCCAATCCCACTCCAAAACCACCAAGTCCACCAAGGTCGTCTACACCTGGGGCGACGGCAAAGCTGACGGCAACGGCTCGATGAAGGCCCTCCTCGGCGGCAAAGGCGCGAACCTCGCCGAAATGACCCGCATCGGTCTGCCGGTGCCTCCTGGCTTCACGGTCACGACCGAAGTCTGCACCTACTACTACGCCAACAAGCGCACCTATCCCGCCTCCCTGCAGGCGCAGATGGAAGCCGGCGTCGCCAACATGGAGAAGATCATGGGCACCAAGTTCGGCGCCACCCAGGGCATGCCGCTCCTCGTCGCCGTCCGTTCGGGCGCCCGCGACTCCATGCCGGGCATGATGGACACCATCCTGAACCTCGGCCTCAACGACGAGACCGTGCTCGCCCTCGTGCGCGCGACCCAGAACGAGCGCTTCGCCTGGGACTGCTACCGCCGCTTCATCCAGATGTACGGCGACGTCGTCCTCGGCGTGCAGAAGCGCGAGGGCGAGGACCATGAGCCGTTCGAGACCGTTATCCATTCCTACAAGCACGAGGTCTACCACGCCGACATCGAGGACTCGAAGCTCACCGCCGCCGACCAGCAGGAGCTCGTGAAGCGCTTCAAGTCCCTCGTGCTCGAGCGCACCGGCAAGGTGTTCCCCGCCAGCCCGTGGGACCAGCTGCGCGGCGCCGCCGGCGCCGTCTTCGGCTCCTGGATGAACGACCGCGCCATCGTCTACCGCCGCAAGTACAACATTCCCTCCGAGTGGGGCACCGCGGTGAACGTGCAGGCGATGGTGTTCGGCAACACCGGTGACACGTCGGGTTCCGGCGTGGCCTTCACCCGCAATCCCGCCAACGGCGTCAACGAGTTCTACGGCGAGTTCCTCATCAACGCCCAGGGTGAGGATGTCGTCGCCGGCGTCCGCACGCCCGAGCCGGTCCTCAAGCTGAAGGACCAGATGCCGAAGTCGTACGCCGAACTGCTCAAGGTTCGCGCCACCCTGGAGAAACACTTCAGGGACGTGCAGGACGTGGAGTTCACCATCCAGGAGGGCA
>JBEGRN010000141.1:0-5014 GCA_041180425.1 Verrucomicrobiota bacterium | reverse complement strand
CCCGGCGACCAAGGCCGCGTAGTTCGTCAGGTCGAGCCCTCCTTTTTTCTTATCCGGGTTATGGCAGGAGAAGCATTTGTTCTCCAACAGAGGCCGGATATGGTCGTCGTAGGTCAGCTTGACCGCAGCCTCTTGGGCCCGGGCGGACAAGCCCGACAAGCCGGTGGCGGCGAGCAGGAGGAAACGGCGCGAAAGCGCGCCCAGACGCGAGGAGGAGGCAGCCACAGGATCAGTGGGTGAAGACGAATTCTTTCGAATTGAGCAGGGCCCAGAAGGCATCCTCCAAGACCCCTTGGCGGTTGGCGGGGTCGGCGGCGACCGCCGAGAGGACGGCGCCCTTCTCGTTCGCCTGCGGCGCGCGGCCGAAGACGCGCATGAAGAGGTCGGTCACAATCTCATCGTTCGACTTCCCGTCTGCGATGAGCCGCTCGACCACGCGGCCACGGCGGATGCGGTCGTTGATGGCGTCACCATTCATCAAGTGGAGGGCCTGCGAGAGGTTCGGGTCGGTCTTGACCTCGCTCGACGAGACCGACTCGCGCTTGGCGCGGCCGAAGGTCGTCAGGAAGTAGTTGCTGACCGCCCCGTCGGCGATCTGGACGGCGCGCGCGCCGATGGGCAGGCCCTGGAACTTGTTCGGGGTCTCCGTGATCTGCGAGATCGCGTCGAGCAGGACCTCGGCGCGGACGCGGCGGACCTGGGCGCGGGCGAAGTTCAGCTTGTCTCCGGCGTTGCTGGCGTTGGGCTTGGACGAGCGCTGGTAAGCAGCCGAGCTGACCACGTCCTTCACGAGCTTACGGACGTCGTACTTGTAGTCGGTCAGGCGCTGGGCGAGCAGGTCGAGCAGCTCGGGGTTGGACGGCGGGTTGGACACGCGCACGTCGTCCACGGGATCGACCACGCCGACGCCGAAGAAGTGGGCCCAGACGATGTTGGAGATGTTGCGGGCAAACCACGGGTTGCGCGGCGAGGCGATCCATTCGGCCAAGGCCTTGCGGCGGTCGTCGCCGGGCTTGAGGTCGGGCTCCTCGCCGCCGAGGAACTTCGGCTTCACGTTGGCCTTGGTCAGGAAGTGCTGGGACTCACCGTTCTTGTTGTTGAAGATGATGACCTCCTGGGGGTCGTCGGTGTTCTTGCGGCCGATCTGGGCGAAGAAGGCGTTGAAGCCGTAGTAGTCGTTCATCGTCCAGCGGTCGAACGGATGGTTGTGGCACTGGGCGCACTGGATGCGCATGCCCATGAAGACCTGGGCGACGTTCTCGCTCAGCTTCAGCTTATCGAGCTCGGTCTGGTAGAAGTTGACCGGCGGGTTGGACACCGTGCCTCCGTTGGCGGACAGCAGGTCGACGACGATCTCGTTGAGCGGCTGGTTCTGGCCGATGCGGTCGGCCAGCCAGTTATAGTAAAGGAGCGCGTTTTTGTAGAACGGCGGCTGGTTGTTCCCGCCGTTGATGCCCGAGCGGATCTGCAGCAGTTCGGACCACTTCATCACCCAGAGCTCGGTGAATTCCTTGCGCTGCAGGAGCACGTCGACCAGTTGGCCACGCTTGTCGGGGCGCTTATCGGCCAGGAAGGCGCGGATCTCCTCGGGCTTCGGGTAGAGGCCGATGACGTCGATGTAGACGCGGCGGACGTATTCCTCGTCGGTGCAGAGGCCGGACGGGGCGATGCGCAGGCGGTGCAGGCGCTCGTTGACGGCGGCGTCGACGTAGTTGTATTCCTCGGCCTTCGGGCGCTCGTAGACGAGGTCCTTCGGGATGACGATGACCTGGGCGGTGACGCTGTAGACGTTGAAGCGGGCCAACATGAAGGCCGCGCCGCGCTCGGCGGACGTGACGACCCCCTGCTTGCTGACCTTGGCGACCGGGTCGTTGTTGGACATGAACAGCGCGAGGCTGGTCACGTCGCGGTCGGTGCCGTCGGAGTAGGTCGCGCGGACGGTGATCTGCTGGGTGGCGTTGGGGCCTTCGAGCACGATCTGCTTCGGGAAGACCTCGATGCCCGTCACCGTGGCGACGTCCGGCGCGTCGTCGTGGGCGCCATTCGCGATCCATTCCAGCAAAGTGCGGTTGTAGGCGGAGTCGGCCTCGAAGAGCTTGTTGCCGGTATGCGGCACGGCGCCGATGGACTTCTCGATGAGGGTGCTTTCCTCTGGAATGGCCAGATTGATGCGGCGGCCGATCATCTCGCGGGTCAGGCGGGTGTAGTCCCCCGCGGGATCCATGCCGAAGAGCGAAAGACGGAAACCATCCTTGCCGCGCGCGGCGCCGTGGCAGCCGCCTTGGTTGCAGCCGCCGCGGAGGAAGACCGGCATGACATCGAGGCGGAAGGAGACCGCCCGATCCTTGAGTCCGTCCTTCACCTTGACCGGGACCTTGGCGGAAAGTCCGCCGAGTTCGGCGACAACTTCGGTCGCGCCGCTGTCGGCGACCGCATGGGCGGAGTAGTCCTCGAGCGCGGCGACCTTCGGGTCGGCGACATGGAGGTTGGCGAAGGCGGTGACGTCGCGGGTCGTGGCGTCCTTGAACGTCGCGAGCACCACGAGGCGATGGAAGTCGCGCTTGGTCTCGAGCGACACCACCGGCGGGAAGATCTCGAGCTTCTCGAGCTGGGCGAGCTTCGGGGCGAGGTCGGCCGGGGCGGCGGGCGCGGCCAAGGCCGCGGTCGCGGCGAGCAGGAAGGAGCAGAGCAGTCGGAAGGAAGGCATGGTCATTGCTTGTTGCCCGCCGCAGCCTGCTGGCGGAGCTGTTCGAGTCGGGAAAGGACGACCGGGGCCGCGGGCGCGGCGGCGGGCTTGGCGGCCTCGGCCTTCGGGGCTTCGACCTTGGCGACCGGGGCGGGCGCGGCCTTGCGGGGAGCGTCGACGCGGATGCTGGAGCCCAGCGCGACGCGGTGCGTGGTCGTGCCGCCGTCGACGGGGACGTCGACCTGGATGAAGAGGTTGGCGATCTTGCCGGGGAAACAGTCCTTGCTCGGCTTGACGCGGAAGACGACGTCCGTGGTCGCCTTGGTGATCTTGATGGGCTCGACCGCGACGGTGTCGGGGAGGCCGACCAAGCGCGCCACGGCTTCGCCGGCGAACGGCTGCAGCTGCTCGAGCTTCGTCGTCACGATGCCCTCCTGCCCTTGCTCGATGGCCGCCATCGGGAACGCCGGGGCGTTCACGTAGGCCGGCTGGGTCTTCACGACGCAGAACGGGGAAGCGTTGAAGACGCGGCCCTTGCCGGCGTCGGCTTCGCCCATGACGACGAACTTCCAATCGGAGGTGGCCACGCCAGCGCTGGCGCTGAGTTGGAAGGAGCATTCATTGGCTCCGGCGGGAATGGTCATCTCGCCCAACACGGAGACGCCTGGCGGCGTCCACACCATGAACACGCGGATGGCGGCGTCGAAGCCGGGCTTGCGCTTGGCGACGACCTTGAGGTCGTAGACGCCGTTCTGCACGAGCGGCACCTTGGGCGTGACGATCTCCAAGGCATAGGGAGCCTCCTCGACGACCACGACCGGCAGGCGGTCTTCCGTGTCGGTCAGGTAGATGACATTGCCGTCACGGACGACGTCGAAGTTCTGGCGGAGGCGGCCAACGACCTTGTTCTGCGGGTCGACGGGCTCCAGGCGCAGCGGCACGACCGCTTGGCCTAACGGCGCATCGGCGGCGGCTTCGAAGAGCAGCGGGGTGTTGGGGAGGTCCTTCGGGGCGAGTTCGGTCAACAGCTTGACGCCGGCGGGCAAGCCCGGGGCGACGAAGCGGTAGTCGCCACCGACGCGGGTGCGCGTGAAGTTCTCGAGCAGGGCCATGCGCCCGCCGCGCGGGACGGCGATGAACTGGCGGTAGTGCGAATCGTTGACCGAGTATTCGGGCGACGCGAAGGTGAGGCGGGGCTGCGAGGCGGTGAGCTCGACGCGGTAGACGAAGTTGGGTCCGCCGCGCTCCAGGTGGTCGCGGATGCTCAAGGTGTATTCGCCGTCGGCGGGCACGGTGACCTCGAAGCGCGAGTCGAGACGACGCGTGCCGCCGCCGTCGTCATTGGAGATCAAGGCGCCCGCCGCGCCGCGCAGGCTCACGACCGGATCCAAGGGGGAGCCCAAGGCCTGCGCATAGGCATGGCCGGTGAGCACTTGGCCTTTCTTCAAGGTCAGGCGGTAGTAGTCGGCGTCGCCCGGCTCGCCAATCACACCGTTCAAGGCATAGGCTTCAGCCGGCGGCACCACGTTGGCCTGCTCGCGAGAGTTGTTCGGCTCCGCCTCCAGGAAGTTGTCGACCGCCGAGATGCGGAACGGATTGCCGGAGGGCGCGGACGCCTCGGCGGAGAAGACCTCGAAGTTCGGGTCTTCCTCGTTGGGCACGGCGACGGTGCCGGCGAAGGAGCCCTTGGCATCGATGAAACGGACGTCGACCTTCGTGCCGGCCTTGCCGCCGGCGGGGTAGACGACGTTCGGGCGGCGGAACTCACCGACATGGAGGCGATAGAAGGAGCGCGGGGAGCCGCGGTAGGACGACTCGCGGACCATCACATAGTAGTCGCCGTCATACTCGGCGACGAACGAGCAATAGCCGTCTTGGCGGTGCAGGATCGTGTCGTCGGAAAAAGCCTTTTCGAAACGGTCGAGGTAACCCAGGCGCAAGCCATCGACCTCGAGGCTGAGCCGCTGGCCCTTCTTCATCGCGACCTTGAAGTAATCCACGTCCTCGGTGAGCACGACGCCCTCGATGGTGCTGTTCAGCGGGATGGCCTGCGCCTGGGAGAACTCCGAGTTCGGTTCCTTCTCCTCGACGGTCGGATAGGGGCTGACGAAGAACTGGCGGGGATGCGAGAGGCCCGTGCGCGTGCGGACCCGGACCAAATGGCTACCCAACGCGGCGTCCGCGGCGACGGCGATGGTCAGCTCGACCTTGCCGGCGGCGACGGCGTCGACGCTCTTGACGCTGAAGCCGGGATCATAGAACAGCAGCGTCTCGAAATCCTCGAGGCGCGTGCCGGTCACGGTGAGCTTGAATTCGGAGCCACGCTGG
>JBEGRN010000140.1:0-4976 GCA_041180425.1 Verrucomicrobiota bacterium | reverse complement strand
GGGGATTGGGGATTGGGGATGGGGGATGAAAGGGAGTTCAGGGAGTACAGAGTTCGGAGTACAGAGATTGGGTAGGGGCGTGGCTTTGCCGCGCCCTCCTGCGGTGGAGTGCATGGCATAGCCTTCCCGTTCCTGATGCACTAGAAAGCGAGGTAAGGGATCAGGCCGGATGCGAAGTAGACGCGCTCCTTCCTCATTTCCGGTCTCCGGTCACCCTTTTCATCCAATCGACCTATCCCCAATCCCCTATCCCCCATCCCCAATCCCCTTAAAACACCCTTCCCTTTTCCCCCTTCTGGGGGTTAAAACGACCCCTTCCCATCCCTTTACCGTCCATGACCTCCGCCCAAGTCCGCCAGTCGTTCCTCGACTTCTTCAAGTCGAAGCAGCACTCGATCGTCCAGTCGTCGAGCCTGATGCCCGACTCGCCGAACCTGCTCTTCACGAACGCCGGGATGAACCAATTCGTGCCGATCTTCCTCGGCCAGACCAAGTGCCCCTACACCCCGGGCCGCGCGGCGGATACCCAGAAGTGCATCCGCGCCGGCGGTAAGCACAACGACCTCGAGGACGTCGGCCTCGACACCTACCACCATACGTTCTTCGAGATGCTGGGCAACTGGTCCTTCGGCGACTACTTCAAGCGCGAGGCCATCGACTTCGCCTGGGAGCTGATCACGGAAGTCTGGAAGTTCCCGAAGCACCGCCTCTACGCCACCGTCTACAAGCCCGACAAGTCCAAGGGCGACCCCTCCGACTTCGACCAAGAAGCCTGGGATGTCTGGGCCGAGAAGTTCCGCGCCGCCGGCCTCGACCCCGCCATCCACATCGTCAACGGCAACAAGAAGGACAACTTCTGGATGATGGGCGAAACCGGCCCGTGCGGCCCGTGCACCGAACTGCACGTCGACCTCACCCCGGAAGGCGACACCAAGGGCACGCTCGTCAACGGCAGCGACGCCCGCTGCATGGAGATCTGGAACCTCGTCTTCATCCAGTTCAACGCCAACCCCGATGGCACCTTCAGCCCGCTCCCGGCCCGCCACGTCGACACCGGCATGGGCTTCGAGCGCGTCTCGGGCATCATGCAGTGCACGAAGAACTTCAAGGACTTCTCCGGCGTCATCTCCAACTACGAGAGCGACGTCTTCAGCCCGCTGTTCCGCCGCCTCGAGGAGCTCTCCGGCAAGAAGTACGCCTCCACCCTGCCCGCCCCGGGTTCCTCCGGCGCCAACGAGCAGGAGAAGATCGACGTGGCCTTCCGCGTCATCGCCGACCACATCCGCACGCTGTCCTTTGCCATCGCCGACGGCATCCAGCCCGGCAACACGGACCGCAACTACGTCCTCCGCCGCATCCTGCGCCGCGCCGTCCGCTACGGCCGCACGCTGGGCCTCAAGAACGGCTTCTTCCATAAGCTCGTCGACGTCCTCGCCGAGACCATGGGCGACATCTTCCCCGAGATCCGCACCCGCCGCGCCATCGTCGCCGAGGTCATCCGCAACGAAGAGGAATCCTTCAACCGCACGCTCGACAAGGGCATCGCGCTCTTCGAGGACGCGGCCGCCAAACTCCCGGCCGGCGGCGCCATCTCCGGCGCCCTCGCCTTCCGCCTCTACGACGAGCAGGGCTTCCCGCTCGACCTCACGCAGCTCATGGCGCGCGAACGCGGCCTCACCGTCGACGGCGCCGGCTTCGAGAAGCTGATGGAAGAGCAGCGCGCCCGCGCCCGCGCGGCCCAGAAGAAGGAAGTCATCACTTTGTCCGACATCGGCTCCGAACACCCGACGACCTTCGTGGGCTACGACGCCTTCGCCGCGCAGGCCAAGGTCGCCCAAGTGGCCAAGGTCAAGGAACGCTCCGTGGTCGTGCTCGACCAGACGCCTTGCTACGCCGAGATGGGTGGCCAGGTCGGCGACACCGCCGTGCTCACCGCGGGCGGCCGTTCTTGGCGCGTCACCGACACGCAGAAGTCCGGCCAGACGTCCCTCCACTTCCTCGAGGGCGACGACGCCCCCGAAGCCGGCGCGGCCATCGAGATCGTGGTCGACCAGGCCCGTCGCGACGCCATCCAGCGCCACCACACGGTGACGCACATCCTGCACTGGGCGCTGCATGAGGTCGTCTCCAAGGAGGCCTCGCAGAAGGGCTCCGCGGTCGCGCCCGACAAGCTGACCTTCGACTTCAACGGCCAGGCCCTCACGCCGAGCCAGGTCGCCGACATCGAACGCCTCGTCAACGAGCGCATCCTCGCCAACGACGGCGTGTCCTGGACCGAAGTGAAGTACAGCCACGTCAAGGGCCGCCCTGACATCATGCAGTTCTTCGGCGACAAGTACGGCGAGTTCGTCCGCGTCGTCCAGGTGGGCGGCAAGGCCACCGGCCTCGACGGCTGGTCCATGGAGCTCTGCGCCGGCACGCACGTCCGCCATACCGGCGAGATCGGCCTCTTCCGCATCACGGGCGAGAACGCCATCGCCGCCGGCGTCCGCCGCATCGAAGCCGTCGCCGGCCTCGCCGCCTACGACCGCGCCCGCTCCGAAGCCGAGCTGCTCAAGTCCTTGGCCGCTGCGAGCAACACGCCGATCGGCGACCTCGCCAAGCGCTTCGAGGCCTTGATGGAACAGGCCAACACGCTCGAGAAGAAGCTGAAGTCCTTCCGCGACAAGGAAGCCGCCGTGCTGGCCGAAAGCCTCGCCGGCCAAGCCGCCGACCGCGCGGGCCTCAAGTACGTCGTCTCCCAAGTCTCGATGGAGAACCCGAACGACCTCCGCGAACTCGGCGCCAAGGTCGCCGCCAAGGTCGGCCCGTCCGCCGTGGTGGTGCTCGCCGCCGTCATCGCCGGCAAGGTCTCCCTCGTCGCCAACTGCGGCCCTGAAGCCGTCAAGGCCGGCAAGCAGGCTGGCAAGATCGTCACCGACGCCTGCGGTAAGCTCGGCGGCAAGGGCGGCGGCAAGCCCGACTCCGCCATGGGCGGCGGCACCGACGTCTCCAAGGTCGGCGAAGCCCTCGCCAGCGTAGCCTAATCGGCCGCTTAGCGCGCCTCTCAGGGCAAGGACCGACTCCTCGGTTCTTGCCCTTTTTGTTGGCTTCCAATGGAATGCAGCCATGCGCTTCGCTTCTTGGTCCTACCTGTTCGCCCTATCCTCCGCGGCCGTCCTCGCCGGCGGGAGCTACCGCGAAGACTTCCCCGTGACCAACCAGGCCGCCCACCACGTCAAGATGGAGGTCGAGGCCGATCAGCTCGTCGTCCCCGTCCGGGTCGTGCTCCGCGGCAAGGACCGCGCGGCCTTGGACGCGCGCCTCGATGCGATCAAGGCGACGCTGCTGAAGCGCTTCGAAAACCAGGACGGCTGGGAAGCCCAAGAGACGTCCTTCAGCTACACCCGCGTCTACCAAACCTACGCTCGCTCCTCCTCGGGCTCCAAGAGCACGCTCTTCGGCGATGAGGACGAGAAGTCCGACGTGACCTATGAGGCCACGGCCTCCTGGGACCTCGTGGCCCTCGCCGAAAAAGGCTCCAAGGGCTTGGAGATCCTGCGCGCCAAGGCCGACGGCTTGGTCAACCCGAAGACCGAAGGCGAAAAGCAGACCGTCGGCGACCCCAAGTTCCGGATCGGCGACGCCGAAGGCTACCGCAACGACCTGCTCGACGCCATCAAAGGCGACTTCGAAGAAGTGAAGAAGCACCTGCCCGGCAACGGCGAGTACCGCCTGCAGTTGCCTGACCTGTCCAAGCCGGTGAACGTCTCATCGCTCGGCGGCCGCCGTTTCCTCGTCGAACTGCCCTACAACATCGCATACATCACGCCCGAGCCCGAAAAGGCCAAGAAATAAGCCTTTCCAGCCTTCCCCTACGGCCAGCACCGGCCTAGAGTCCCCCTTCGGTCCTATGTCCATCCGTCGCCTCGCCCTCGTCGTCAACCGCACCAAACCCGGGGTGGACGCGATTGTGCGCACCGTGCAGGAGACCGCTCAAGCAGCCGGCGTGACCGTCATCGTGGCCGACTCCTGGCCGGTCTCGCGCGAAAGCCTCCGGGGCTGCGATGCCTGCGGCGTGGTCGGCGGCGACGGCACCTTCCTCGGCGTGGCCGAGCCCGCAGCGCTCGAAGGCGTCCCGCTCTTCGGCATCAACCGCGGAAAGCTCGGCTTCCTCGCGGCCTACCCGAGCGAAGACGTCGGGGCTTCCATCCGCTCGATCCTCGCCGGAGACTTCCGCCGCGAGAACCGCGCCTTGCTCGAGATCCGCTTCGCCGACGGCACCTTCGCCTTGGCGCTTAATGATTTCGTCCTGAAGACCTGCGACGTCTTCCGCATGGGGCGCTTCACCGTGACCGCCGACGGCGCGAAGGTGAACGACTACCGTGCCGACGGCCTCATCCTCGCGACTCCGACGGGCTCGACGGCCTACAACCTCGCCGCCGGCGGTCCCTTGGTCGACCCGGCCGCTTCGGTCATCGCGCTGACGCCCATCTGCGCGCACACGATGTCCAACCGCAGCGTGATCTTCGACGGCGAAACGGAGCTCGCGGTCTCCAGCGAAGACGGCGCCCACCTCGGCCTCTCGGTCGACGGCCGCCCGACGCTCGCCGCCCAGCACCTGTTGCCCCTCGTCGTCCGCACGGCCAAGGTCCAGCTCGGCCTCATCCGCCCCAAGCCTCATCCGCCCCAAGAACCTTTCCCACTTCGACGTCCTCCGCAGCAAGCTGAAGTGGGCGTAGCCGGGCAAAGCCATCGGGGATAGGGGATTGGGGATGGGGGATGGGCACACTCAGCCTTCCTCTTTCAGCCTCTTAGCCCGATAACGGATCAGGCCACCCAATAACTTACCTGCGAGGTCGAAGGCCTGCTGCAGTTCCTGCTGAACCTGAGGTTCTAGGTAGCGCAAATCAACGCAGAGGATCGCTTGCGTCTCCAGTTCGGCCAAGGAACCACGGGCCATCTGCAGGAATCGCAGCGCATCCCGATTCGTGCCT
>JBEGRN010000139.1:0-5786 GCA_041180425.1 Verrucomicrobiota bacterium | reverse complement strand
GCTGCGCGTGGTGGATTGGTTCGTCGACTTCGAAGGCCTGCCCATCGCCTGCCTCTGCCAAGGCATCCCGCGCGCCACGCTGGCTCGCCGCCTCAAGCAGAGCTACCCCGACACCTATCAGGCCATCGAGTTCGGCTCCGCCCGTCCGAAGAAGATCGCCATCCTCAGCGGCAGCGGCCGCAGCGCCTTGGATCACTTGCGCGCCGAGGGCTGCGACACGCTCATCACCGGGGAGCTACGCGAAGAACATTTCAACGAAGCCCATGAGCAGGGTTGGAACCTCTACCCTTGCGGCCACTACGCCACCGAAACCTGGGGCGTAAAGGCCTTGGCGGCGGCGGTCTCCGCCGAGTTCGGCGTGCCGTGGGAATTCGTGGCCACCGGTAACCCGCTCTAAGCCAACGGCGACGTCCACCATGTACCGCGGACGCCTCGCCCCTACGCCGACCGGATACCTACATCTGGGGCACGCCCGCACGTTCGCGCTGGCCGCGGCCCGCGCCCAAGCCGCGCAAGGACGGCTCATCTACCGCACCGAAGACCTCGACGCGGAACGTTGCCGCCCCGAGTTCGCCGTGGCCGCCTTGGAAGACCTGCGTTGGCTCGGGCTGCTCTGGCAAGAAGGACCCGACGTCGAAGGCCCGCACGAGCCCTATGTGCAGTCGCAGCGGCGAGGGTATTTCCTGCAGGTGTGGCGCCTGCTGCATGCCGCCGGCTGCATCTACCCGTGCGACAAGTCCCGCCAGGACGTCGCTCGCGCGCTCACCGCGCCGCATGCCGAGCACGACGCCGAACCCATTTTCCCTACCAGCCTACGTCCACCGCTCGCACACGGCCACGACGCGACCCAGCCCGACGGCACGAACTGGCGTTTCCGCGTCCCAGATGGCGAGATCGTCCAGTTCGAGGATCAGCTCCAAGGCCCGCAGGCTTTCGTCGCCGGCCAAGACTTCGGCGACTTCCTGGTTTGGCGCAAGGACGGCTTCCCGGCCTACGAACTCGCCGTCGTCGCTGATGACCATGCCATGGGCATCACGGAAGTCGTGCGAGGGGCCGACCTCCTCCTCTCGACCGCGCGGCAGATCCTGCTCTACCGCGCCCTCGGCTGGCCGGAACCGCGCTGGGCACACGCCCCGCTCGTGGTGGACGCCCAAGGCAGACGTTTGGCGAAACGCACCGCAGGCTTGTCCATCCGCGACCTCCGTGCCCAAGGCCGGACGCCCGTGGAAATCCTGCAAGCGCCGATCGCGAACCTGCTGTCCTGAGCATGCACTTCTTCCACTTGCCTCGGTTGTTGATTTGCGCCCTCACCTTCCCAGGCGTCATGGTCCGCATCCGCCTCAAAGCTTGGCTCTGCCGACGCACCGGACTCACCGTGACCAAGGTCGTGCCCTTCCAATACGAAGAGGACCGCCCGGGCTACATCGAGCATGATGGCTATCGCAATCTCCCCCAGCAGATGCTGGCGCAAACCGGCTCTGGGATTGCCTGCGGCCTGCTCTGCTGCGCGCTCTCTGCGGTTGGCCCCCTCCTCGACGCGAGGCTTGGCGGAGGCTCGTTCTTGCTCAACGCCCCTTTGAACTGGCTGAGCATCAGCATTGGCACGTACATCTGGCTTCTGCCGGATGAGGACTTCCCTCGGCAAGCGATCAAGGACGACCAAAGCATGGGCTCCTTCGATAAAGCCATCTGCCGCACCTTCGGCGAAATCCAGTTCATCGGTTCTGTCCTCAACGGCGGTTTCATCTTCGACGTGGTCTGCGCGCTGTGCCTCTGCGGCTTCACGCGGGAACTCGTCCGCACGGCAGGTTGGCACCTCTGAGCAGACTGCGCCGTGCCGCCTAGGTGAGGTAAACAAAAACGCCGGAGGCAAGCCTCCGGCGTCATCGTCAGATTGAGCCTAGCTTAGGCGCCCTTGTCGGCCTTCTTGGCCTCGGCGGCAGGCTTCGCAGCCGGAGCCGACGACTTGATGGAGCCGCCGTTGGCGACGCGATCGCGCATCTGCTTAAGGGTTTCGGCGTTGCGGCCGCCGTCCACGGCGATGGCTTCGTCGAGGTACTTGAGCGCGCGCTCCTTGTTAGAGGGGTCGATGCTCTGCGAGGCGGTAGCCTTGTTCAAGGCGGCCATCAGCTTGCTGCCACCGGCGACTTCATCGATGGCCTTGCAGGCAGCGTCGAAATCCTTGGCGTCGACGGCGGCCTTGATCTTGGCGTTGGCGGCGGCACGCACCGCGTTAGCCTTCGAACGGGCTTCATCGGCCTTCTTTTCTTCTTCCACCAGGGAGGCTTTGCCTTCCGGGGTGTTCTTGAACGAGGCCAGCTTGTCGAGGAACTGACGCGCGTTCTGACCGCCGAAACCGACGGAGCGGCCGAAGACTTCGCCGGTCTTGGCGTCGACGAGCAGCACGGTCGGGTAGCCGGTGATGACGTACTTCTTCTGCAGTTCGGAGTTCTGGGCCTTCAGCTCGGGAGCGAGCTGCTTGGTGCGCGGGAAATCGAGCTCGACGAGCACGTACTTACCGGCGGCTTCCTTCGCGAACTCTTCGGTCGAGAACACGTTCTTATGAAGCAACTTGCACGGCGGGCACCAGTCGCTGCCGGTGAAGTCGAGCAAGAGCGGCTTGCCTTCCTTGACGGCGATGGCCTTGGCTTCTTCGAAGTTCGTGAGCCAGGTCGCTTCGGCGAAGGCGGTGGAAAGCGCCCCCAGCAGGACAAGGCTGGAAGCGAAGAGGGATTTGAGGGTCATGGGGTTTATGGGTGTGGCACGAAACTACCCATAAACAAAAAGACGCCGCAAGCCTAGGCCGCGGCGTCTCGAGAAAAACCCCTTAAAAGGCTGGTTAAGCGCCCTTGTCGGCCTTCTTGACCTCGGCGGCAGGCTTGGCCGGGACAGGCTGGCTGAGGTTGGTGCCCGTAGCCATGCGCTCACGCATCTGCTTGAGGCTGGCCAGCATCTTCTCGTCGCCCGCTGCTTCGGCGATGGCCTGGTCGGCCCACTTGAGGGCACGCTCCTTGTTGGACGGGTCGATGCGCTGAGACATCAAGGCCTTGTTGATCGAAGCGACCGCCTTGCGCGAGCCTTGGGCATCCGCGAAGTCTTCGTCGAGCAGCTTGCACACGGCGTCAAAATCCTTGGCCTCGATGGCTGCACGGATCTTGGCGCCTTGCGCGCTGCGCTTGGCGCTGGCTTCAGCGGCCTTCTTTGTGTCGGCGACCATGGAAGCACGGCCTTCCGGGGTGTTCTTGAAAGCGGTCAGCTTTTCGAGGTAAGCCTTCGGGCCAGTGCCCGGACCATAACCGCTCTGACGGCCGTAGGCTTCGCCGGTCTTAGCGTCGAGGAGGAGGATCGTCGGGAAACCCGTGACGGCGAACTTCGCCTGGATGGCCTTGTTCTTGGCCTTCTCTTCGGCCGGCTGCGGCTTCTTGTTGGGGAAATCCAGCTCGACGAGGACGTAGCCCTTGGCGAATTCCTCGAACTCCGGCTTATCGAAGACCTCGGCGTGCAGCTTGATGCAGAAACCGCACCAGTCGCTGCCGGTGAAGTCGACCAGGAGAGGCTTATTCTCCTTCACAGCGACGGCCTTGGCCTCGTCGAGGTCGGTGTACCACTTGGGGGCCGCAAGGGCCGGGAGAGCCGCGATCATCAGGGCGACGAACGCAGCGAGGGTGTGCTTGGTCTTCATGGTTATATGTCGGAAAGCTTACTTCTTGGCGCCGGCCTGCTCGTCGCGGACCTGGACGACGCGGGCGCGGAGGCCTTTGAGTTCTTCGGCGAAGGCGGACTTGCTGTCGGTGGCTAAGGTGGCGTCGATCAGCTTGATGACGGACTCGTGGTCGCCGGGCTTGGTCGCCATGGTGATACCCATGCGGGCGTTGAAGCTCATGCGGGTGGCGGCTTCGCCGGTGATGCCCTTCTCCTGGATGAACTTCGCGAGGGCGGCTTCGGCGCCGGCGGCGTCCTTCTTCTCGATGAACGGCCCGATGACGCTGTCCAAGGCTTCGTTGAGCTCGGCTTCCTTCGCTTCGGCCGCGGCCTTGGCGGCGAAGTTCTTCACGCCTTCGGCGTTGTTGTCCTTCAGGAACTTCGCCAGCGACTTCAGGTAATTGGCAGGACCGCCTTCTTCGTAGCCGGTCTGGGCGAAGGCCTCGCCTTGGGCATTGAGCAGCAGGATCGTCGGGAAGCCTTGGATGTTGAACTGCTTGGCGAGGGCCTCGTTCTTGGCCTTCACCGCTGGGTCCTGCTGCTTGCCGCGCGGGAAATCGAGTTCGACGAAGACGAAGTCCTTGGCGGCCGCCTCGAATTCCTTCTGCTCGAAGACCTCCTTCTTGAGGCGGATGCACCAACTGCACCAATCGCTGCCCGTGAAGTCGACGAGGATCGCCTTCTTCTCCTTGGCGGCGACGGCCTTGGCTTGGTCGAGGTCGGTCAACCAGGTGATCTCGGCGTGCGCCGAGGCGGCGGCGACTAACGCCAGGACGGGGAACAGGAAGCGGGGCAGATTCATGAGGAGCGTATTAACTCCGCAATCCCCAGTCTTCCGCAAACTACAAATACCGCAGACCTGCGTTGCCAAAAGGGTGCCTAGCCCCATACCTACGGACATGGCGGCAACCCGCATCCTGCTGGTGGACAATGGAGCCACCCTGCAGCTCCGCCTGCTTTCGGCGGAAGTCGGTCGTTTGCTCGGGGAAACCGTGCATCCGGTCTCCGTCCTGCACTCGCACAAGATCGACCCCGCCCTGCTCGACGGCCAGCCCGCCGTGATCTTCGAACAGGCCGTCCAACAGGCCAAGGCCGACGGCATCGACGAGCTGATCGTGCTGCCGTTGTTCATCGGCCCCAGCCGCGCGATCACCGAGTTCCTACCACAGGTCTTCGCCGAGGCGTCTGCCGGCAAGATGAAGCTGACGATCAAGCCGACGCTCTACGGCGAGGACGGCGTGGAACTGTTGGAGATCCTCATCGACCATCTCCGCCAAGCAGGCGGCGATAGCGACCAGGACACCATCCTGCTCTGCGACCATGGCTCGCCCATCATCGAAGTGACCCGCGTGCGCGATGCGTTGGCACGCGACCTCGCCGCAGAACTGGACATCCCTTCTTCGCGCCTCAGCGCCTGCTCGATGGAACGACGCGAGGGCCCAGAGTACGCCTTCAACGAACCGCTCCTCGCCACCGCGCTCCAGCGCGCCCCGGGCGATGTGATCATCCTGATGCTCTTCCTGCTGCCCGGCAGACACGCCGGCCCTGACGGCGACGTGGCGACCATCGCCAAGGAACACGCCAAGCCCGGCGCCCACGTGCGCATGAGCCCGCTCCTCGCGACGCACCCGCGCCTGCTCGAACTGATCGCAAAGCGTTCGGGGCTGCCCACAGTCACGCGGCGCCCGCAAGACGCCTCCACGTTTTACATCCTCGGCGCTGCCCTCTGCGTCCTCGTCGGCCTCGTGCTGTCGACCAATCAAGCCAAGATCGACGCCAAAGGAGGGGTCAACTATTTGGCCAGCCTGGCGCTGTTCGTGCTGGGCGGAGTGCTTTTCCTCACCCGTCCGCGCCGCTGATCCTAGCGGTTACGCGAACGCGGCGATGCGGCCCATCAGGCCGGCATGACGCGGAGGTGCGACGACCGCGCCGACGACCGCGATGAGCGGCGTCGGCAGGACGGACACGTCGACCTTGCCCGTAGCGAGGTCCGTCAACGTCGTCAGGACATCGGAAGCACCATCTTGCGAGACCTTCGAGAGCAGGCGGATCGGCAAGTCGGCCTGAGCCCCTGCGGCGATGAG
>JBEGRN010000138.1:0-7000 GCA_041180425.1 Verrucomicrobiota bacterium | reverse complement strand
TGGCGGCCCGATTATTGGCTGACCGACGAGGCCTTATCGGTCTACGTCCGCAGCGCCGGGCTCTTCGGCAACGAGATGCACTCGCCCATCATGGCCATCGGCAACGGCGTGCCCGCCATCGTGTGCCGCTGGGCGGAGCAGACCTCCAAGGGCACGATGTGGAAGGATATCGGCCTCGGCGAATGGCTCTTCGATTTGGACGACGAGACACAGTTGGCCGGTATCGTGCCCGCCGTCTTGGCGATGGCCCAGGACCCCGTGGCGGCGCGGGCGAAGGTCCAGCGGGCACAAGCCGTCGTCCGAGCCCGACAGGCCGCCGCGATGGCGGCTCTTCGCCAAGCCCTCTGAGCCCGTTTAGGACTCCTTCGTGAACGGGTTGTCGTCGACCGGAGCCTGCGCCGCACGGGCCGTCCGGACCAGCACGACCATGAACACGACCGTCGCGAGGCCGGAGAGCAGCAGGAAGGCCAGCCCGTAGCCATCGGGGTTACCGCTTAGGTCGAAGGTCAGCCGCCCGTAGAGCTTCTGCCACAGCGTCGTCCGCTGGGGTTGGCTGGTAGCGAACCAGCCGAGGAGCAGGTAGAGGTCGGTGACCCCGTACGCGACGCAGAGCGCGGCGAGCTTGAGCTGCTTCATGGCTTACTTGGCCGCCTTCTTGAAGACGGGCTTATCCTTGTCGCCGCCGCTGAGCACGTAGGCCGCGAGGTCGAGGATCTCGTCCTGCGTGAGCATGCTGAGGAGCATCGGGGGCATCGGCGAGACCGTGCTGCGCTCGATGCTCTTCACTTCCTTGCGGTCGACGTTGACGCGCTGGTCGGGGTCGCTGAGGTCGGTGTTCACCACGACGGTGTCGCCGTTCAGGTTGACGATGACGCCGGTGAGGGTGTCGCCGTTGTTCTTGGTCACGATGATCGGGGCGAACTGTTCGTTGATCTCCTTGCTCGGGTTGATGACCTGGTCGAGGAAGTCGTGCGGGCTGTAGCGGCCGCCGGAGAGGGTGAGGTCGGGGCCCGTCATGCCGCCGGCGTTACCGAAGCGGTGGCAGGTGTAGCAGGCCGCGGCGGCGAAGACTTTACGGCCGGTCTCGAAGTCGCGGTCCTTCAGGCCAGCGCCGATGGCGACGTCGAGTTCGGCGAGCGTCCAGGCCTTGGGCGTGCGGCCGGCGAACATGGCGCCGGCGTTCTCGATCGGGGACTTGATGACCGGCTTCTTGGCGAGGAGCGCGGCGTGTTGCTGCTTCTCGGCGTCCGTGAACGTCGCGAGGGAGTCGTTGCGGATGAACTCGATGAACTTGGTGAAGCTGGAGCCGCCGCGGTAGTTGGCGGCCTGCAGGAACCAGTTCAGCTGGGCTTGTCGCAACTCAGGGGTCCAGCCGGCCTTCAGGAAGCGGAGGCTGCGGGCGTATTCCATCTGCGGCTCTTGGCTTTCGGCGCGGGCGATGAGCGCCATGCCCTTGGCGGCGGTGTTCGGCGCCTGGAGGAAGGCCAACGTCTCGCAGAGGACCCAGTTCAGTTCGAAGTTGTCGGCCGGGAAGGCGGGGTCGAGGCGGCCGATGAGCTGCTGCACGCGGGCGGTGTCGGGCGTGCCGTAGCGGTGCAGCGTGATTTCCACGATGCGCACCCAGGCGAGTCGCTGGTCGTTGGAGAGCTTGCTCCAGTCGAGGCGTTGTAGGGCGTCGAGCAAGGCATCGCGCGTGGCGGCCTCGGCGGCGGTCGGTTGGGCGACCATCAGCGGCACGCCGGTGCGGGGGTCGGGCTTGGCGGCGCGGGGGCTGTGGTTGGGGCACTGGGCGCCGACGCGGGCGACCGCGAGCAAGGCTTCCAGCGCGCGGGCCGGGTCGGTCTCCTTCAGGGCGCGTTCCTGCCACTGGCCGAGCGGCTGGTGCTCGAGGACCGTGCGGGCGGCCCAGCGGACGTTGCGGTCGGCGTGGCCGAGGTGCGGCCAAACGGCGCTGATGGCCTTGATGTCCTGGGTGCCGTGGAGGCCTTCGAGTTGGTGGCGGAGCTTAGCTTCGTCGGTCGGGCGCGTGGTGGCGTCGACGGCGGCGGTGCTTTCCTTGCCGACGTAGGACACGCGGTAGAGGCCGGACTGCACCTTGCGGCCGCCGATGGAGAAGTACATGGCGCCATCCTTCGGGTGGATGAGGGCGTCGGTCACGGGCAGGGGGCCGCCGGTGACGAATTCTTCCTTGGTCGCGATGTAGGTAGCGCCCTTGGGCGTGAGTTGGATAGCGTAGATCTTGCCCCAGCTCCAATCGAGGGCGTAGAGCGCCTGCTGGTACTTGGCCGGGAACTTGGCGCCGTAGCCGAAGGTCACGCCCGTGGGCGAGCCTGGGCCGATGTTCAGGGTCGCCGGCAGGTTGTCGGCGTAGAACTCGGGGTACTTGCCGGCGCCGTTGCGCCAGCCGTATTCGCCGCCGCTGACGACGTGGTTGATGCGCGTCGGGCGGTACCACGGGGTGTTGAAGTCGTACTCCATGTCCGCGTCGTACGTGAAGAGTTCGCCGTCCTTGTTGACCGCGGCGTCGTAGATGTTGCGGAAGCCCGAGGCGAAGACCTTGAATTCCTTCCCGTCCGGAGTGAAGCGGTAGATGATGCCGCCCGGGGCGAGGACGTGGCGGTTATGGCCGCGGCCGTCCGGCATGCGCGGGAGGAGGTGGTCGTCGCCCCAGATCGACGGGACCGGCGAGCTGGCGACGGTCTGCGTCTTGACGGCGTTGTTGCCGCAGACGAGGTAGAGGGCCTTGCCGTCGGGCGTCGGGAGGATGGCATGCACACCATGGTCACCGCTGGATTCGAACTCACGGAGCATCTCGACCTTGTCGAGGGCGTCGTCGCCGTTGGTGTCGCTGATGCGGTAGACGCCGCTGGGGATCTTCTTCTCGTAGTCGTTCACGCCGACGTAGAGGGCGCCGAAGGCGAAGAGCATGCCGTTCACGCCGCGGATGCTGACGCCGAGCTTCTGCACATCGGCGGGCTTGAGGGTCTGGCCGGCGGCGGGGGCGGGGAAGCGGTAGAGCGAACCGTATTGGTCGCTCGCGTAGATGCGTCCCTTGTCGTCGGTGCAGAGCGCGACCCACGAGCCTTGTTCGGCGTTGGGGACGGAGTAGAGCAACTCGACTTGGAAGCCGGCCGGGACCTTGATGCGATCGACCGGGGTGGCCTTGTTCTCGCCGATGGCCGCACCGGTCGGGCCGGCCTTCTTGGCGGCGGGCTTGGCAGGGGCCTTTTTGGCCGGGGTGGCAGGGGTGTCCGCGGCGACGACGGGGAGGGCCGCGGCCAGCAGCAGGGCTAGGCAGGACAGGGGGAGGCGCATGGGGATGCGTCAACATCGGGAAGAATCCCTGACCCGTCAACCGGACTCCGCCGTTTCCGCGCTTATTCTAAGGTCAGGACCAAGGCGCTGGCCGCAGGCACGGCGACCACCGCTCGGCCGTCGCGGACGGCGAGGGCTTTCTCCGTCATCAGGATGCGTTTCCAGCTCCCATCCGCCGCGACCGCCGTGGAGGCGTAGGTGACGCCTTCCAGCGCGTTCGCCTGCGGCGCGCTCAACCGGCTTTGGCTGGCGGCCTTGAAGCTCCCGCCGACCTGGACCGTGGCGACGACGCCTTGGGTGAGGTCCTTGTTCACGAGCACGACGCGCACCTTGCCGCTGTCGTCGCGGGTGGCGTGGGCGACGAGGTTCGCGGCGGAGGTCGTCCGGGTGGGCAGGAGGCTTCCTTGGCCGGCGTCATGGAACAGGAGCAGCGCGTAATAGAGCGGATGGACCGAGTAGCGCGTCTCGCCTTTGACGGCGGAGATCGGGGAGTAGCTCCCGGGCTTCAGGTTGCAGTGGAAGTTGACCCCGTCGGCGCCGTGTTCAGCTACCGAGAAGAGGAAGTCGGTGGCCCAGAGCGCGGAGACGAAGGTGTCGCTCACGCCGGCGCGGCCGCCGTTGGAGACCGAATTGCATTCCGCCAGACGGTAGCGCATGCCGGCGGCCTGCGCGGCTCGGAGGTGCTCGTCGACCATCTGGACGTCCTTGGCCATGGTGCTCGGGAGCAGGAGGTTCTCCGCCGTGGGGAAGTTGGCGGACTTCGGGTTGGTCGAGCCTCCCGAGAGGGCGTACAGGTGCGAGGTGCCGATCTGGAGCTGGCCTTTGAGCCCAGCCACGGCGTCTTCGAACCAATGGTCCGTCCGACGGGCCGTGGCGGGGCCTGCCAAAAGGATGCCCGGGTTCTTGGCACGGAGGACCTGGATCGCGGCCAAGGCCTCGGGGAGGTATTGGGCCCAGCTATAGCCTTCCTTGCGGGCGGCGTGGTTGACGTAGAGGTTCGGTTCGTTGCCGACCTCGAAGGCGAGCACCGAACGGCCCCCGACCTTCAGCGCATAGGACGCTTCTTCCGCGGATTGTTCGGGGACGTTGCCCGCGAGGTTGAGCCCGTGGAGGCATTTCCATTCCGTCGCCTGCAGGAACCCGTAGAGGCCATCGAGCGTCGCCCGTCCGATGATCGCCTGACCGGTTTTCTTGTCCAGCGTGGCGGTGGCCTCCGCCTGCCAGCGGGTGAGTTCCACCTTGTTACCGCCGAGGCGCAACGTGCCGACGCCGAGGTTGCGGTGCAGCTGCACGAGGATCCGGTTGTCGGCGCGGAAGTGTGGTTCCAGGCTGGGATGGTCCGCCCCGGGGCGGTCGTGTCGACCGTGACTTCGGCGGGGACGTCGGCTCCTGCCAGGGTCGCGGCGAGGGCCAGCGGGAGCAGGCGAAGGAACTGGGCCGGAAAGCGCATGGTCATTGGCCCATCTTGACGAACTCCTCCTTCGAGAGTTCGCCGTCATGGTCCTTGTCGAAGCGGGGGAAGTTCTTGGCAGCTTGCTCCGGGTCCTTCTGCTTGGCCATGAATTCTTCCTTGGTCAGTTTGCCATCCTTGTTCACGTCGCGTCGCTCGAACATCATGGCACGGTCGGCCGAGGCCGGTTTGCTGGCGGCTTGGCCCGCGGGGCTTGGGGTCTGCGCTGCAGCGATGGGAGGTGGGAGGTGTTTGCTCAGGCGTGCGATGACCTCGGCGTGCTCCGGCCGGTTGGCCACGTTGACCGTCTCGTGGGGGTCGTTCGCTTCGTCGTAGAGTTCCGTGGCGTGAATGGATTGGTCCGCGCGGTCGCGCCAGAGCGTCAGGCGCCAGCGTTCGTCGCGGATGCTGTAGCCCATGAGCGCCTTGCCCGCGTCGTTGCGCGGGTACTGACTGATGGCCACGGGACGTACCTGGACGGCGGGGTCGTCCAGCAGCGCTTTCAGGCTGACGCCTTCGAGCTCCTTCGGCTTGGGGAGGCCGCAGATGTCGGCCAGGGTGGGGTAGATGTCGATGAATTCGACCAAGGAGAGGCTAGCCCTGCCCGGGGCCTTTTGTCCGGGGACGCTGATCAGCAGCGGGGCCCGGGCCGCGAGTTCGAAATTGGTGTGTTTGTGCCAGAGCCCATGCTCGCCGAGCTGCCAGCCGTGGTCCCCCCAGAGGATCACGACGGTGCTTTCGGCGAGGCCGGTCTTTTCGAGCGCATCCAGCACGAGCCCCACTTGCGCGTCCATGTAGCTGATGGCGGCGTAATACCCATGCCGAAGTTGCCGGGCGGTCGCCTCATCGAGGGCGCCGCGCTTCGGCATCCCGGCGTAGCTCGCCAACTCGCCGTTGGTATGTCCGACGAAGGCGGGCGCGTCGGCCGGGAGCTTTTGGAAGGCAGGAACGTAGATGGCTTTAGGGTCGTAGAGGTCCCAGTATTTCTTGGGGGCGACGAAAGGGAGGTGCGGCCGGGCCATGCCGACGGCGAGGAAGAACGGCTTCCCCGCCTGCTTCAGTTCCGCAAGCGTCGTGGCGGCCAGGCGCGCGACCTTGCCATCGGTGTAGGTCTCATCGGGCACGTCGGCCGCTTCGAACGCGGGGCCGCGGGTGCGCCCTTTGGCGTCGACGTTCTCGGCCTGGGCCTTGAGCGCCGCCGCGGAGGCGTAGGCCGGGGCTTTCGGCGTGGTCCACGGCACGGACCAGCTCGGGGCGTCATCGAAGCCGCCATGGAAGATTTTGCCCATGCCTTGGCTGTGGTAGCCGTGGTCCTTAAAAAGCTGGGCGATGGTCACGGCCTGGGGCAGGGCCGTCCGGAAATGCGTTT
Source organism: Verrucomicrobiota bacterium (assembly GCA_041180425.1). Lineage (GTDB taxonomy): Bacteria > Verrucomicrobiota > Verrucomicrobiia > Opitutales > UBA953 > UBA953. The sequence continues at coordinate 866 of JBEGRN010000138.1, read as the reverse complement.
CGAGGTCCCAGACGCGCGTGGCGTCGGGCCGCCGTCCGGTCATGAGCGAGGAACGCGAGGGGCTGCAGACGGCTTGTTGGCAGTAGGCCCGTTCGAACGTCGTGCCCCGCGCGGCGATGCGGTCCAGGTTGGGCGTGCGGATGACCTTGCTGCCTGAAGCGCTGACCTCCGGGCGTAGGTCGTCGACGGCGATGAAGAGCACGTTGAGCTTCTTGGGCTCGGCGGCGCTCAGGCTGCTTAGGGCGAGGAAGACGAGGAAGAGGGGGCGCAGCATGGGGAAGCGTTCGGAGGGGGGGTATAGGTATTAATTACCTACAGGGGAAAGTGGGCCGGACGGCTTCGGCGGTCAACTGGTCTTCGCGCGGAGCGTCAGTCCTTGGGCAGCCGGCGATAGGTTCGCCAGAGGTTCCCCAACAGTCCGCCGCAGAGGAGGAGGCCCGCGAGGTAGCCGATGCGCCAGTAGACCGGGACTCCGGGTTCGCCGGCGGCTAGGCTGCCGTAGACGCAAAGGCTGGCGGCGCCGAGCAGCAGGATCGCCCGGAGCACCAGGAAGGAGAGCCGAAGGGTGCGGAGAAAGGCCACGGCTGTGGGTACGCCGGCCTTAGCGTCCGAAGGCCTCTACCGCGGTTTTCTGGAATTCGCGGCGGATGTCGGAGCCGTCCGAATTCGGCAGGTCCGTGCGTTGGATCAGCAGGACGTACGCTTGGCGGCGGACCGGGTCGATCCAGGCTTGGGTACCGTAGGCGCCGCCGTGGCCAAAGCTGCCAGGCGAGAGGCTTTCCGTGACGCCGACGGGCGTGCCGACGAGGTGGAAGCCGAGGCCCATGTGCATGCCTTCGGCGAAGCTGACCTTCGGCATATCTCCG
>JBEGRN010000137.1:0-7128 GCA_041180425.1 Verrucomicrobiota bacterium | reverse complement strand
AAGGGCGAGATCGGCGAGCTCGGCGAACAGGCCCAACCCACCCCGCCTGAAGGCGACCGCCCCAAGGGCGACCGTCCCAAAGGCGGCAAAGGCGGCAAGGGCGGCAAAGGCGGTCCCGGCGACCCTCCCGGCTTGATCAAACCCTCCCCGAGCGATGCGCTGAAGCTCAACGTCTACGCCGACAACTGGTTCATCCTCTTCATCAACGGCAAGCTCCGCGTCGTCGACCCGATCGAATACATGCCGCACAACGTCGTCTCGGTGGACATCATGCCCGAGTACCCGATGACCATCGCCGTCATGGCCATGGACAACGCCGACCCCAAGACCGGCCTCGAATACGGCAACCACATCGGCGACGCCGGCCTGATCATCAAGTTCTCCGACGGCACCGTCACCAACGCCCAGTGGAAGGCCAAGAGCTTCTTCAAAGGCCCGCTGAACCGCGATATCGCCAATCCCAAGGTCCAACACGACCCTATCCCCGCCAACTGGTATGCCGTCGACTTCGACGATTCGGCCTGGCCCAAGGCGACCGAGTTCACCGAAGAACGCGTGAACCCCAAGGAATCCTTCACCAAGGCCAAGGAAGCCTTCGCCGGCGCCAAGTTCATCTGGTCGGCGGACCTCGACCTCGACAACACCGTGATCTTCCGGACCAAGGTCGAAGCCCCCGCCGGCTATAAGCAGCGCTGGACGGCCAAGCCCGAAATCGACATGGCCGAGGTGACCAAGCAGTTATTGAACAAGTAAATAGGGTTGCGGGCGGACGGTGGGCGGGAAGAACCTCCTCCCCGTCATGCGACCGCTCACCCTCGCGCTTGCCCTCTTCCTCTCCGTCCTGACGGCCTTCGCCGCGGAGCCCGACAACTCCAAGGCGCACGGGGCCTCGCTCTACGAGGGCCTCGCGCAGATCATCGAGGCCGGGCCGGGCTCCCCTGAGCTCAAACTCTGGGCGCAACGTTCCGCCCGCGCACTCGACGGCGAAGCCTGGCTCGAGGTCGACGCCGTCCGCCTTCATGCGGAGTGGATCAAGAGCTCCGAGCGGGCCCCCGATAAGGCCGAGTGGCGGAAACCCGAGGCCCTGATCCTCTTCTCGCTCCTCTGCGAACGCTCCACGGCCTACAACATGACCGGGGAGCTAAGCGTCCCGACCGTCATGGTGCGCAAGTTCGCGGTCGCCAACGTCAAGCTCCCGGCGAACGCGCCGGCGCTGACGAAGATCATGTGGCAATGGTGCCTCTGGGACATGAACCTCCAGGTCATCCTCAGCCCGACCAACAACGCCAAGATCGCCTTCCTCAAGGAGCTCACCCAAGCCGTCAAGGACCGCGCGCAACTGACGCCGCGGCAATGGAATCAGCTCACGCTGATGCTGCCGATGGCCGACAAGCGCGGCATCGTCCACATGCGCCTCGTGACGGCCAAGGAATACGACCCGCTCGTGGCCGCGCTCAAGCAGGCCGAGGACTTCAAGCCGGCCGCCTCGCGCCACATCCTGCTTGGCATCATCTACCGCCACTTGGCCTGGAACGAGAAATCCAACGGCTTCGCCGATGAACTCTCCGAAGTCGAGCGCGACAACTACCTCCGGTACATGGGCCTGACGGAAAAGGAGCTCAAGCTCGCGCGCAAGACCGCCGCCTCCGAACACTGCAACCTGAGTCCATTCATCCTGGCCGCCTACGACCTCGGGAGCCAGGTCCTCGCAGACCCCAACGCCGTCAGCAAAAACCCGGGCTCCAGCGTCCGCAGCAAGTTCGGCGAAGAATGCCTCGCGCTCTCCCGTTCCGACGTGGAACGTGCAGAGGTTCTCGACCTGCTATTCCGGCACGCCTACACCGGGCCGAGTTCGGCCATCGACGACCGCTTCATCAAAACGGCCCACACCAAGGATAAGCCGGACACGGCCGTCTATCTTCAGGGCCTCGTCCATTGGCTGGAATTGAATGGCGTCAGCCCTTACAGGGGTGAAAGCCGCGAAGACCTCCGCCGCCGCGTCCATGCGGCTATGGACAAGGAATACGCCGGCATGGTCGCAGCCGTCGCGGCCATCCAAAAGGCCGGCGTCGGGCGCAAGGAACGGCCCGCCATCCGTGGCCTCTTCATCGACCCCAAGGCGATCATCTACGCCCTCTTCGCTATCTATGCGCACAACAGCAAGGAAGAGCTCGCGGCCTTGCGTCAATTGAACACGGTCCCCGATGGCCCCGACGGTAAGATCGACAGCGCCCAGGTCCTGCTCACGAACCGACACCTTTACTGCCGGGACAAAGTTGAGGCCCAAGGCGAATGGAACGACCAAGCCTGGCGAACGAATGGTGGGGCTGGCCCGCCGCCTCCGAGGAAAAGCCCCAATTCGAAGCATCCTTCATCGAGGCGTGGTCCCAGCCGGGCAAAATCGATTCCGTGCTCGCTACCCTCAAGGCCGCCGCCGCGGCCAGCCCGGCGCTCTCCGACCCCTCGAAGGACCGCCTCGACATCCTCCGCCAAACGGCCGAGGCCACGCGCGAGTACCATGCGAAGGGCGTGCTCCGCTTGCCGTGGTCCAGCCCCGTCTGGCGGCAGAAGAACAACTTTTACCGTGTCTACGAGGACGGCAACAAGCTGCACCTCGGCAGTTTCCAGCAAAGCCGCCACAAGCCGACGCCCTACAAAGGCTTCAACTTCGTCGAGCTCCGTGCGCCGCTCCCGCAGCCCTACGCGCTCGAATTCACCTTCGAGCATTCGCACGAGATGTTCCCCGAAGGCCCGGTGGGCAAGAGCCCCTTCGCCCTGCTTGGCCTCTGGCTCGAGGACCCCGAGGACAACCCGCGCGTGCTCTTCTCCGGCATTCGTACGTTGAAGCAACCTGGCGGCGCCTTCTTCGCGCCCAGCAAGAAATTCCCTTGGTCCGAGCCCACCTTCTTCTCCCTTCCGAAAAACCACCCCAAGGCCGACGGCAAGGCGACGGAAGGCCTGGCGCGCGTCGAGGTGCGCGATGGCTACGTCAAATGGTACCTAGACGGCGTCCTGCTCTACGATTCGCAGAAGGCCGGCGCGCCCGCCATGGCCGACGGCCTCGTGCGGTTGGGGATACTGGCCCACGGCACCTGCCCGGCGATGATGAAGCTCGGCCCGGTGACCATCACAAAGCTGAAGTGACGGATTCGGGACGGGCTCGGTCCCGCGTGGTCTTGTAGATACAACTACAAATGGGTTGCGGGGCGGGCGGCCCCCAGCGACGCTCGCCCCACCCCGCCATGCGACCGCTCACCCTCGCGCTTGCCCTGTTCCTCTCCGTCCTGACGGCCTTCGCCGCCGAGCCGGACAACTCCAAGTCCAACGGCGCGACGATCTACGAGGGCCTCGCCTTGACGATCGCCGACGGCGCCTACGCCGACGACCAGATCGCCTGGGCGCGGCAAGCGGCGATCGCGGCCGACGGCAACAACTGGCTCGAAGTCAGCTCGCAGGAACTGTTCAACACCTGGATCGAGAAGTCGGCCCGACCGGAAAACCGGCGGAACTGGCGTTCGCCTGAGATGTTCATCCTGCTGACAGCCGTGATAAGGCAGTGCGATGCGCTGGACATGAGCGGCGCTTTCCCGACCTCGCCGACGCTCATCCGGAGCGAAATCGCCGAAGACGTCCAGCTCGACGCCCAAGCCCCGGCCTTGACCCGACTCGCTTGGCACCGGGAAGAGACGCTGTGGAATCGGCATGCGATCTCGCCGCGGTCATACTCCGCCGCCACCCGCTTCCTGCGCGAACTGGCCAGCGCCGCGAAAGCGCGCGCCAAACTGACGCCCAGGCAGTGGGGCCAACTGATCAACTTCATCCCCTCTCCGGACCCCCGCCCCGGCCCGGGCGCCCATCGAGACTTCGCCCCTCCGAACGAATACCAGCCGGTCATCGACGCGGTGACGGAAGCCAGCGACCTACGCCCAGCGGCCGTGCGCCACACCCTGCTCGCCGTCCTCCACTACCACCAGGGCTGGATCGAACGCGGCTACCGCTACAACCAATACACGAGCAAGGAGCAACAAGCGGGGTTCAGACGCCACCTGGACATCGCCTACGCCGAGCTCCTGCAGGCGCGACAGACCGCGGAGGCCGAACGCTGCAACCTCACGGCCATGCTCCGGATGGTCAACACGACCGGCGGCGGCCCGCGCCCCGGCACCACTGGCGGAGAGGATGAGCGCATCGGCTCCATCGAGTTCGTCGACGAATGCCTACGGCTCGCGCGCTCCGACCGCGAACGGGCCGAGATCGTCTACGTTTACCATCAGTGGTGCGGAAACGTCGACGCCGACTTCCAACGTAAGATGAAGTCGCTGGCCCCGAAGTACGGGCCCGAATCCGCGGTGGCCATCGACTCCCTCTCCTGGCTCGCCGCGATGCACTGCCTCACCCGCTCAATGGATGACTCCAAGGAGGACTGGGGTCGCCGTCGGCTCACGGCCAACAACCAACAAATCACCAGCGTCATCCAGTTAGCCACGGAAATCCAGAAGGCCGCCAACCGTCGGCGCGAACGCGTGGCCTTCAACGGCCAGTACATCGACCCCAAGGCCTGCTGCCTTGCCTTGATCGCGCGCTACAACCAGCCAAACAACCCTGCCTCCATCCAGAACCTGCACCTGGCGCTCGCGATGCCCGACCACCGGCAGGGTGCTCCGACCAGACGAGATGTGGACGTCAATGGACGGCAGATCATCTTCGCGCCCACCCCTGACCTCCCGCACCGCGACCGCATGGGCATCATCCTCCTCGCGGAATGCCCCTCGCTGGAAAGAGAGTGGTGGGGCTGGCCCTGCATGACCGAGAACAAGGTCCAGTTCGAAGCCTCATTCGTCGAGTCCTGGGCGCAGCCGGGCAAACTTGACGACGTCCTCAAGACCATCGCCGAGGTCAAAAAAACGACGCCGAAGCTTTCGGCGCTCAGCCGAGATCGCTTGGCCATCGTGACGCGCATGGCCGAAGTCTGCCGCGAATTCCAGACCAAGGGCGTGCTGCACCTCGCCTGGGACGACCCCATCTGGCGGGACAAAGCCACCCACTACTACCTTTCCCCCGCCAACCCCGAACGTAAGCTCAACATCGGCAGCCACCGGCTGACCCTCACTGCAGACACTTACTGCAGCGACTACGAGGCCATGGAACTCCGCGCCCCGCTGCCGCAACCGTACGCGGTCGAGTTCGAGTTTGAACACGGCACCGAAATGCTTCCGAGCAAGTTCCCTCATGCAGGCTTCATCTCCTGCGTGGGAATCTGGACGCAGGATATCGTCGAAACTCCCCAGGCCATGTTCACCGGCCTCCGCACGTCCAAGCAGCCAGGCGGGGTCTACTTCACGCCCAGCGCCAAAGAGACCAGCGCGCAGCCCAATCTCTTTCCCCTGCCGCCGACGCACCCGAAAGCCGACGGGCTCACCAAGTCGGGCAAGGCCCGGGTGGAAGTCCGCGACGGCCACGTCGTCTGGTTCCTTGACGGCATCCAGGTCTTCGACTCCAAGCAGGCCGGCCATCCGCCGATGCCCGAGGGATTGCTGCGCATCGGAATGCTGAGTTCAGGATACCTGCAGGGCACGGCGACGCTCGGCCCCGTGACCATCACCAAGCTGAAGTGACGGCCAGCCCGCCCCGCACCCGCTAATTGGCGGGAAATGGTGGCCATTTCGACCACCTGAAGGGGAACATTGCCCTTGGCAGGGGGTCGGAAAATCCACACCTTGCCCCATCCCCGTCTTTGCCTCTGCCCTTCCCGGCGAGTGGCTCGGGTTCCCCGCCTCTTTCATCCAACACACCCACATGCGTCCGTTGTTCACCCTCCTCCTCGCCATGCTCGGCTTCGCCGGCGTGCAGGCCCAAACCCTCGAGCTGAAGAAAGGCGACCACGTCGCCTTCGTCGGCGGCGGCCTCGCCGACCGTCAGCAGCACTACGGCCACCTCGAAGCGTTGATCCACAAGGCCAACGCCGACAAGGAACTCGTCGTGCGCAACCTCGGCTTCTCCGGCGACGAGGTGAACACCCGCCACCGCTCCGACGAAGTGCCCGCCCTCGAGCTCTTCCTCAACATGAAGCCTGGCGCCCTCGCCACGAAGTCCGGCAACACCGCCATCACCTACCACTTCGGCACCGACTTCCATGCCAACGTGCTCCTCGCCTACTGGGGCTTCAACGAAAGCTTCCGTGGTCCGGAAGGCCTCGACGCGTTCAAGAAGAACATCGACGAATGGGTCAAGAAGCAGCTCGCCGCCGACTACGGCAAGGGCAAGGTCCGCCTCGTCCTCCTGTCCCCGATCGCCCACGAAGACCTGAAGTCCGCGCACTTCGACCCGGCCATCGTCGCCCGCAACAACAAGAACCTCGCCGCCTACTCCGCCGCCCTCGGTGAAGTCGCCAAGGCCAACTCGGTCCAGTTCGTCGACCTCTTCACCGCTTCCCAGAAGCTGTACGCCGCCGCCAAGTCCCCGCTGACGATCAACGGCATCCACCTGAACGACGCCGGTGACCAGGCCCTCGCCGCCGTCCAGTTCCAGGCGATCTTCGGCAAGGCCGCCCCGGCTGCCGACGCCGCCCTCCTCGCCGCGGTCAACGAAAAGTCCACCCAGTGGCACCACCGCTACCGCACGGTCGACCAGTTCAACATCTACGGCGGCCGCTCCCGCATCAAGTACGAGGGCATCGACAACGCCACCGTCATCGGCCGCGAGCTCGCCAACCGCGACATCAAGACCGCCAACCGCGACAAGGCCATCTGGGCCGCCGCCAACGGCCAGGCCCTCGTGGTCAAGGACGACAACCTCCTGCCCGACATCGCCGTCCCGCCGAACCGCAAGGAGCCCGTCCCCTACCTCTCCGGCGAAGAGCAGCTCAAGTACCTGACCCTGCCCGAAGGCTGCAAGGTAGAGTTCATCGCCGACGAGACCACGATCCCCGAGCTCATCAACCCGGTGCAGATGAACTTCGACACCAAGGGTCGCCTCTGGCTCGCCGTCTGGCCCAACTACCCGGAGACCTCCCCGACGACCAAGAACTTTGACAAGCTCCTCGTCCTCGACCTCGACCAGAAGACCGGCAAGGTCGCCAAGTCGCACGTCTTCCTCGACGGCCTGAACTGCCCCACCGGCTTCCAGTTC
>JBEGRN010000136.1:0-5359 GCA_041180425.1 Verrucomicrobiota bacterium | reverse complement strand
GTAGGGTCGGGACGGCGTCACGACCTCACTGCTTCGGGTCGGGGCAAGGCTGCGACTTGACCTCCTCCCTAGGAGGGCGCGGTAAACCACGCCCCTACCTGGCAACGGTCAACGGACGCGACGCCGTCGCGTCCCTACCCGACGCAGGTCGGGACGGCTAGGGCAGCACGCGGTGCTGCCCCTACCCGATACACACGCGTCCTCAGGCCGCGGCCATTCCCGCAACCCGCAACCCCAAATCCTCAACCCTTGCGCGAAATGGTGCTCCCGTTGGGATCGAACCCAAATCGCCGGCTTCGGAGGCCAGAATTCTATCCATTGAAATACGAGAGCGTCACCTGCATCCAATCAAACGGACGGCAAGGGAGTCAAATACTTCCCGAAAAGGGTTATTTGGCGGGCTTTCCAGCACCGGCCTTCGCCCCACCCTTGCCCTCTTTGGCGGGTTCGGGCTCCGGCTCCATCCGCTCAGGCACCGCGACGATGCGCGGCACCTTGCGGGTCGGATCGGGCACGATGAAAAGCAAGTGGCGCTGACCGGGCTCCTTGACCCAGCTCGAACGCATCAGCGGCACGCTCTCGGTCTCGCCCGGTTCGGGTGCGACGTCCACCAAGACATGGTAGGCATCCCCTGGCTTGCCGGGCGGCAACTGGATCGCGGTCTGGCGCGGAGTAACCACCGCTTGCGCGCTGCCGAGCTTGGAATAGATCGTGCGCGGGCTGAGGTTGAACCAGAGCACGGCGCCTTCCGGGGCCTTCGTGCGCGAGAACTCCACCGGCAACATGCGGAAGGCCAAAGGACCGGCTTCGCCCGTCGGCAACAACACGACCAACGGGTCGTTCATGCCGTCCGGGATGTCCACGAACGGCGCGTCGGCCGGCAAGGGCTCGGCCTTGGTGGGTGCCTTGGTGGCGGCATAGACGCGCACGGTGCCAGCGGGCAGCGCGAGTCGCTTCGTCGAAATCGAGAGACGCGGTAGGTCGAGTTCCTTGATCTCCTTCCCGGCCACCAGGAAGACGCTGGCGGGGGCGTCATCCGGGGCCTGGACATACAGCAGGCGCAACGAACGGGCGGACGAGGCGTCCTGGGCCGAAACGACGGCGGCGAGGCAGGCCAAGAGGAAAACAAAGGGACGGATCATAGGTCTTTCGGAGCGAGCCAACGGAAGGAGACGAGCCGCACGCGGCGCCCGAGGACGACGTTCACGCGGCGGGAATTCGTCGAAGTCGCCAACGTGACGTCGCCCAGCGGGGCTTCGTGCGCCGGGACGCTGGCGTCGACGTAATCAGGGATGCGCTGGTAGACGGCCTCGCACCACACCTTGGCGGTCGAGCCGTTGACGAGCGGCGAAGTGCCCATCGCGCGCACCACGAAGGTCTCGTCGCGTACGCTGATCACCGGCGAGAGGCGGTCGAGCACATCGGCCTGACGAGGCCAGCCGGGGAAGCCAAAGGTCGAGGAGCCTTCCGCCGCCTTCGGGTGGAGGTAATCGCCCTTCGAGCCCGCGGAGGAATTCGTCCAGTCGCCCAGCGGCAGTTGCTGCTCAAGTCCGGCGAAGTCGCCCACCTTGCTGGTGGTCTTGCCGATGTTCTTGGCGTTCTCGGCCGGGTTGAGGCTGCTGCCGGCGTTCTCCAGCGCCTTCAAGGCCGTGCCCAGCGCGCCACTCAACGACGGATCCAAGGGGTTGCCTGGCTGCGGGGCCGCGAGCTGGCGGTTGACGAACTCCGAGAGCGAGAGGAACGGGCCGCGGACCTTGACCTGCTTGACGATTTCGACGGCGAGTTTCTCCAGCTGGGCATCGGTGAGCGCAGCGAAACCGAGCACGGCGCCGGAGGAACCGCCTGAGCTCGTCGGGCCTTCATGGGATATCGCCATGCGGGCCAAGGGATTCGTGGCGGTGGCAGTGCTGACCGCGGTATTGCCGGGCTTGAGGTAAGGGACCGAGGTCGAACGGAGGTTGCCCAGCAGGGCGCGCCAAGCGACGACAGAGGTGCTGTTGACGTTGAACTGTCCGGGGACGCGCAAGGTCGCGGCGACGCGTTGATAAGCAACCGGCTGCGGAGGCACGCCCGAGAAGCCGCTGGTCCCGGTCACGGTGAGGTCGAAGAGCGCGGCGTTCGCGTTCGGCAGGAACCAGGTGTTGGGCAAGGTCGTGGTGCCGGCGGCGAAGGAAGCCCAGTTCTTCTTCATGCTGTCCATCACCGCCTGATTCCACACGTGCTCATTGCCGGTCGCGGGACGGAGCGAGGACCAGTCGGTCGGCAACGGGGCCAGCGAGGAGAAGAACCAATCGTCAAAGAGGACATGGTTCAGGCAGTAGCTGTCGTCATGCTGCAGGAAGGCCTGATGGACCTCGTCGCGGCTGCGCAGGTTGCCGGTCTGGTCAATCCAGCGACCCACGGCGTCATCGGGCGGCAGGATCGGCGAGGCGTCGGCGTTGCCGATGAGTCCGTAGTGGAACGGCGGGGCGGGATTGGTGGCGCGGATGTCGCAGCCCTGCAGGCCCGGAATCGACTGCACGGGCTTCACCGGCAGCTCGGCGACGGCGGCGCGCTGCAGGCCAGACGTCGGGTCGAGGCCGGTGAGGATGAAGCCGCCGTAGTTGCTCGTGGGGTCCGACTGCGGGCCGTTGAGGTCCGCGAAGCCGGTCATGGGCAAGAAGTAGAGGTCGTACGGCGCGTTGACGGGATTGAGGGCGCCAGCGTACTGCACGCCAGTGTTCGAGGCGGAATAGAACGAGCCGCCGCTCGTGGCGCCGATCTGTCCGGCCATCGACAGCGTGCTGCTGTCGGCGACGTTGGCCGAAGCGTACGGGTAGGCGGTGAGAACTTCCGCGGACTTCTGGCCGATCTCGGTGTAGGTCGTGAAGGGCGAGGCTTGCAGGAAGCCCTTGGAGACGGTCTTCACGCCAGTCCGGTTGTTGTACTGCGAGACGCCGTCGTTGGAGAGGCGCAGGCCGAAGGCGAAGGTGCCGAACGCGCGCGGCGCCGCGGCGGCGTCAGACAAGGTCTGCTGGAAGGGATAAGGGGCGTCCTGACCGTAGAGCTGCTGGAACTGCTGGGTGCTCGTGCCGACGAAGCTGAAGCGCACCGGGGAGTACTTGTAGTTGGCCGGGTAGTAGTCGTAGTAGATGCCGTCGCGGGCGACGCCGACGTTGTCGATGTTCTTGACGAGCTGGTAGCGCAGGAGCCCGGCGGCGGTCGTCGGCGCGCCCGGTAAGACCATCTGCCAACCCGAGCGTCCGCTGGCGACGTAGCCCGGGGTGAGGTTGTAGGTGCCGGAGCCCGTCCCTAAAGGAATCGGGGTCAACGTGCCCTCGTTCATCGCGAAGACGCGCGTCTGCCCGGGATCCAAGGTGATGTCGGCCCCGCCGCCGATCTGCAGGTTGACGCCGCCGGTGAAGTAACCTCCGACGTGCTGCAGGACGTTGAAACTCGCCCCGTCCGAACAGCTGATATAGATCGGCAGCGACTGCCACTTGCAATAGGCGCGGAAGCTGGGGACGGTGAGGCGGACGTTGAAGGGATTCCAAAGCGTGACGACGGGCTGGGCGATGAAGGCCGGCGAGGAGCCTGAGGCCGACGAGGCGAACACGTATTGAATGCGGGCGATGAGCGGGTGACGGTGGATACGCTCGTAGTAGCTGTAGAGGTCACCGGCATTGGTCGCGGCCACCGGCTGGGGCGGCAACATCGTGGTCACGCCGCTAAGCTGGGGATCCGGGTTCGTGACGTACTTACGGTAGTGCAGGCAATAGTCCGTGAGGTAGGCCCAGCTACGGATCGGCGGGAAGGTCGAGAGGCCGGAATAGCCGCCGAAGTTGGTGCCGCCGTCCGAGGCCACGCCGGCCGAGGTGCCGCCGAGCGAACCGTAATCGGACCACCAATACATCAGGGCATGGCGGCGGCGGTTGCCGATGCCGCCCGGCATCTGCGAGTCGGGCAAGGGACGCTGGAAAGCCAGGTCGTAGTCGGGGTCGCCCGAGTTACGCGACACCTTCGCGGGCTTGAGGCGGAAGAGCGGCATCTTGCCCTGGCGTCCAGAATCAAGGACATTGGCCCAATCCCAGGTTTCGGTGAAGAGCGAGAGGTCCTTGCGCAGGCCGCCGGTGGCGGTGTTGGTCAAGAGGCCTTCCCCATACAGGCTGACGTCATGGAAGCCGGCCTTGGCCAGCGGCGTGGGCGTGGCGTTCTTCAACGCATCGGTCAAGCGCGAGGCGTCGGAGGGCGCTGGCAAGAGCGGCACCGTGGGTGTCGAGAGCGGTTGGTTCACCGGCATCGGGACGGCGTTCGCGATGAGCGACGGGTAGCCGATGGCTTCGAGGTCGGGCGCACCGAAGGTCTTCGCGCGCTGCGCCCAATCAAGGTTGTTCGCGCCAGCCGAAGCGGGGGCGACGTTCGGGATCAAGAGGCGGACCTTCTGGTTCTCGCCGCCGACCCACCAACAGAAATAGCCTTGCGAACCATCGGTGGTCGAGGTGGCGGGCTGACCGTCGACGAAGGAAATGGGCGTGGCATGGATCTGCCGCACGGCTTGGGCATCCGTCGCGGGCCCGACGAGCGGGACCGTGCCGGCTCCAGCGACGACGGAGGGCGGAGCCGGGGGCTTGACGGCGGTGCCGTTAGGCAAGGCGAAGGTCGCGTTGCCGTAGCCCATCTGGTTCGAAAGCATCCAACCGAGGAAGCGAGCGGTCGGTGCAGAGGTCGTATTGAAGGCCTTCAGCTTGGACGAGTAATCCGGCTTCTGCGGACGACCGGCATAACGGCTGCCATTCCGGATGTCGTGGTCGTTGCCTTCCCAACTGCGCCAAACGCCCAGCACGAGATATTCGAAAGGATCCGCGCCAGGGGTCGAAACCGAGGAGACCGTGGGGTCGTCGTACAGCGAAGCCGGCGCGGAGACGCGGGTATCGGGTCCACTCGACCTTCAGGAAAGAGGCGAGCACGACGACCACCATCACCATCATGGTCATGACGACCATGGATAGGACGAGGGAGAACCCCTGCCGTGGGCGGGGTGACTGGGGGGCGGGAGACTTCACCGTAACGATTATTTAAAATAAGAGTACCCCCGCCCCCTGACCAGCGAAATACCCCATTTGAGCGAGAAAGACGCCCCTAGGAATCACCCTCAGCCACTCACTTGGCCGGCATGGTCCGGTCCGCAAAATCGAGGTAATGCTTCCAGTCTTCCACAGTGACGTCGTGCTTGCCGGGTCGGTTATGGTAGCCGATGTCCTGGCCGACGGCCACGCCCACAGCCGGCTGCTCCGTAACGCCGAGGCCTTGACGGCCGAGGAGTTTGAAGACGGGCTCGGCATAGAGCGCCCCCAAGAACTCGCCCTTGGGATCGGACCAG
>JBEGRN010000135.1:0-4842 GCA_041180425.1 Verrucomicrobiota bacterium | reverse complement strand
GCCTGGATCAGCACGACGCAGTCGAGCCCGTCGGCGGTCGGTAACCAGAGCATTGGCAACTTGGGCCAAGCCTGGTGCATCGCGTCGCGCAGGCCGCCGACCTCGATGACCAGCACGCCGTGCGGCTGCAGGAGTTCGGCGGCTTGGGTGAGCAGCTTGCGGATGACGTCGAGCCCGTCCTTGCCGGAGACCAAGGAGTTCTTGGGCTCCTTCTTGAACTCCGCGGGTAAGCGGCGGTAGATGCCTTCCGGCTCGTAAGGCGGGTTGCTGAGGATGAGGTCGAACTTCGGGCCGCCCAGCAGCGCCGTCATCGTGTCGGTCTCATGCAGCTTGATCCGCTGCGACTCGCCATGGTCGGCGACGTTGAGCTTGGCCACCTCGAGGGCGGGCGCGGAGAGGTCGGTCGCATCCACCTTCGCCTGCGGGAAACGCTTCGCGAGCAGGATGGCGAGGCAACCGGAGCCCGTGCAGACATCGGCCACGCGCTTGATCTGGTCGACGGGCGGGAGCCAGCGCGGGATGGCTTCGGGGATGAGCTCCACGAAATACGAACGCGGGACGATGACCCGTTCGTCGACGCGGAAGCGGAGGCCGCCCAGCCAGGCTTCGCCGACGAGGTAGGCCGTCGGCACGCGCTCGAACACGCGGCGCTCGAGCAGCGCGAGGAACTGGGCCTTCTCGGCCGGGCGGAGGGCTCGCTCAAAGCACTGCGGCAGCTTTTCCCAAGCCAGGCCGGTCGCGGCGCCCATGAGCGTCAGCGATTCCTCCTGCTCATCGAGGAACCCTTGGCCGTAGGCCACGTCGGCCGAGCGCAGGAGCTTGTTGGCGAAGCGCAGGTGGTCGCCGCCCGTGCGCAGACGCGCGGTCTGGGCCGGAGTGGGGCGCGACGGTGCGCTCATCAGCGGGGTGGCGTCCTCAGGTGAGGGGCGCAGCCGACCAGAGTTCCTTCGGGGTGCGTTCGAAGAAGTCCTCGAGGTACTTCGTCGTGGCGCCGCCTTGGCGGAAGACCGGGTCCTTCATGATCGCGCGGCACACCGGGATGGTGGTGTGGATGCCGCGGATGATGTACTCGCTGAGGGCGCGGTGCATGCGGTCGAGCGCCTTCTGGCGGTTCGCGCCGACCGAGATCAGCTTGGCCACCATGGAGTCGTAGTTCGGCGGGATGGTGTAGCCCGAGTAGCAATGGGAGTCGACGCGGACGCCGTGGCCGCCCGGCGTGTAGTACAGGCCGATGGTGCCGGGGCTCGGCGTGAAGTTGCGGGCCGGGTCTTCGGCGTTGATGCGGCACTCGATGGCGTGGCCGGTGATCTTGATGTCCTTCTGGTTGAGCTCCAGCTTCTCGCCGCAGGCGATGAGGATCTGGCGGCGCACCAAGTCGATGTCGGTGACCTCTTCGGTCACGCCGTGCTCCACCTGGATGCGGGTGTTCATCTCCATGAAGTAGAACTTCCCGTGGCGATCGACGAGGAACTCGATCGTGCCGGCGTTGTGGTAACCGATGGATTCCGTCAGGCGGACGGCGACCTTGCCCATCTCCTCGCGGAGCTTGGGGGTCAGGAAGGGGGAGGGGGACTCTTCGATCAGCTTCTGGTGGCGGCGCTGCACGGAGCAGTCGCGCTCACCGAGGTGGAGCACCTTGCCATGCTCGTCGGCCAGCATCTGGAACTCGATGTGGCGGGGCTGTTCGATGTACTTCTCGATGTAGACGGCGCCGTTGCCGAAAGCCTTCTCGGCTTCGCTGCGGGCGCTGTCGAACTCCTTGGAGAAAGCGGCGGCATTGTGCACGATGCGCATGCCCTTGCCGCCGCCACCGGCGACGGCCTTGATGATGACAGGGAAGCCGATGCGCTGCGCTTCCTTGATGGCTTCGCGCTGGTTGTCGACGGGACCGTCGGAGCCGGGGACCGTGGGGACCTTGGCCTTGGCGGCGGTCTGGCGGGCGACGGCCTTGTCGCCCATGAGGCGGATGGCTTCAGGACGCGGGCCGATGAACTTGATGTTGGCCGTGGCGCACTTCTCGGCGAAGCCGGCGCGCTCGGACAGGAAGCCGTAGCCCGGGTGGATGGCGTCGACGTTGGTGATCTCGGCGGCCGAGATGATGCGGTCCTCGCGAAGGTACGAGTCCTTGCTGGGGCCAGGCCCGATGCAGACGGCCTCGTCGGCCAGCTGGACGTGCAAAGACTGTTCGTCGGCTTGGGAGTAGACCGCGACGGTCTTGATGCCCAGCTCGCGGCAAGCGCGGATCACGCGCAGGGCGATTTCGCCGCGATTGGCGATGAGGATTTTGTTCATGCTCGGGAATCGGTGATCAGCCAACCTTCACGCGGAAGAGGGGCTGGCCGAATTCGACCGAGGTTCCGCTCGCCACGAGGCATTCGACAATGGTGCCGGTGAGTTCGGACTGGATTTCGTTCATCACCTTCATGGCCTCGATGATGCAGACCACGGTGTCGGCCTTCACAGGCGAACCGACGGCGACGAAGTTCGGGGAGTCCGGGGCGGGGGTGGCGTAGAAGGTGCCGACCATCGGGGAGGTGATGACCTTGACGTTGGGGTCAGCAGCCGCCGGGGCGGGGGCGGCGGCAGGGGCGGCGGCCACCGGGGCGGGGGCGGCGGCGGCGACCGGAGCCGGGGCGGGGGCCGCGGCGACCGGGGCTGGGGCAGCCACACGACCAGGCAGGTCGCGCTTGATGCGCAGCTTGAATTCTTGGTCCTGGATCTCGAACTCGGAAAGGTCCGACTTCTTCATCAAATCCACGACTTGTTTAATCTTATTAAGGTCCAAGGTAATGTCCTCCGTGAGGGGGTGGACCTCACAGATACAGCGGGTCAGGGGGGCAAATCAACCCTCATTCCAAGAGGGAGGGGGGTATTTTGCCTAAAGTGCTGTCCTTCTTTGGGTTAAGTATGTCAGAAAGCTTGGCCAAAGAGCTCGTTTCAGGGGCGGCGAGGGGGCCTTTGATGCGCACCCGGCTGAAGCTCAGGAAGGCCCGGTTGATATTTAGGATTTCCAGGGGGTTGAAGCCCGCCTTTTTGGGCAGGGAGAAGTCCCCTTCGAACTCGAGGGTGGAGGCTTGCAGGTCGACCTCCCCGGCGAGGGTCAGGCGGGCATCGGGGCCTTTGATGGTGAGGTCTGGGAAATAGGCTTTCCCCCCTAGGCACCCGAACTGGCCAGTGGCTTGAGTCAGGTCGTAGGAGGTGGCCTTGATGCCGATAGCCTCGAGGAAGTTGGAGATGCCCCCCAGGAGGCGGACGCGCTTCAAGTCCGGGTCGGTCAGCTCGAAGTTGCCCCGGCCCTTCAGGAGGCGCGGTTGCTGGAGGTTCAGGCTGCCGGCGAACTTGAGGTCGAGTTTCCCTGGCGGGGTCGCCGGGCCCGCGGGGGGCGCGGCCGGTGTCGGGGCGCCCGCGGCTGGCTTGGCGGGTTCCAGTTGCTCCATGAGCTTGGCGACTTTCTTGGGGTCGCAACCCGTGAGCACGAGCGACACCCGGGAGTCCTTCAGCGGGTCGCCTTGGATGCCGAGCTGGGCGTGGCCGTCCGCCAAAGCGAGCGAGGCGTCGATGCGGAGGTCCTGCGCGCGGCTCCGCACTTCAAGGGTCAGCGCGCGGCTCTCGATGCCCCAAGCGGTGAAGTTCCCCGGACAGGTCGCGCGTGCGTTCACGTTTAGTTCCCGTCCGTCAGGTTGGATATCGAGCGTGAGTTGGCGATCTGCACCCAAGCGCAACCCGCGCATCGCGTCGCCGAAGTCGACCCCTGCGCAGCGCGCCGCGACCCAAGGCTGAAGGTCGCCGCTCAAGTGGATGGTCGGGCCGGCCGCCGGGCCGCGCTTCGTCCAATCCCACGTTACGGTGCCGTCGACCGCCCCATCGTCAGGCCCGCCGCCGTTGAGCCGGTGCAGGCCGATCCGCGTGCCTTGCGCGTCGGCGTCGACGAGGACGTGGACGGAGCGGAACGGCGCGTGCATGAACGCGAAATCCTCGAGCAGGACCCGGCCGCGGACTTCACTGGTGTGGTCGCCCCAGTGGCTCTTCACGTCGATGGTCGCGTAGGGGCGGCGCTTGGCCTCGAAGAGTTTCCAGAGATCGACCCACCACGCCCCGAGCAAACGGTCGAGCGCGGAGGGTTGGAGTTCGCCCCGGAGGCGGAGCTCGAACGGACCGCCTGGATCGAGCGAGCAGTCGGCTTCGCCGCCGACGCTGGCCAGCCGGAGGTCGCGGAGCTGCAAGGCGAACGGTTGGCGGTCGGGTACGAACGAGAACTTCGTGCTGAACGGCAAGGCTTGCGCGGGGGCGATGGACGTCGGCGAGAGCCCGAGGATGTCGAGGCCGCTGAAGCTCGCGGCCCCGTCGGCTCGCCAACCGGCGTGGTCGCGGCGCACATGGATGTCGGCCAGCTTGAGCACGCCCGTCAGTTCCCCCGCCATCGGCGCGAAGGCCGTCGCGATGTTCGGCGCCGCGCGGAGCAGGTCGGCCGCAGCGATCTGCCCATCCGGGATGTGCAGCGAGAACTCGTCGGCGTCCGTCGCCTTGGTTGCCGGCGTCCAGACCGCGAGGCCCTGCACGCTGCTGGTCGCGGTGGCGGCGGCGAAGCGCGCGCGCAGGCTGGCCTGGCCCTGCGGGGAAACGGTGCGCGCCAGGTGGGCGCGGAGGCATAAGCCGGCGAAGTGGTCCACCGAGACTTCCTCCAAGGAGAGGTCGCCTTGCGTTTCGACGAGGTCGGCGGTGCCGTTGAACTGCAGGGTGAGCTGGCCGGCCTGCAGGTCGCGGAAGGCCAGGCGCTTCGCCGTGATGCGCGCCTGCCAAGCCTTGAGGCCGCCGCGCGCGTTGAGCTGCAATTGTCCGAGC
>JBEGRN010000134.1:0-4846 GCA_041180425.1 Verrucomicrobiota bacterium | reverse complement strand
TTGCGGTGGTCGCCCCGGACATAGAGGGGTTGGTCAAAGCCGGGCGCTTCCCAGAGTCCGGGCGCGCGGCGCGGAACGGCGACTTCGGCTTCGAGCCGCCGGTATTCCGCGGTGAGTTCAGCCAGGCGCGGCGAGGCGGCGAGACCGGCGTCGATGACCCCGTGACGGAGGGCGCCGTCGAGCAGGGCGACCTGCGCTTCGTCGGCTTCGTCGCGTCCCCAGGCTTGGGCCGCGGTCACGAGCGCCGCCGCGGCTTCGTCGACGGTGCGCAAGGTCGGCGGGGCCACGCTGATCGCCGCGCCTTTCGGGAGGTCGGCCTTCGCGTCATGGAAGCGGACTTGGCGGAGGCCGAACCAGCCTAGTTCGCCCGTCTTGCCGTCGGGGTTGGGCGAGTCGTCGGGCAGGGTGAGCTCCAGGTAGGCGTAGGAACCTTTTCGATACGCCGTGTCAAGCGTGAGCCAGGTGGGCTCCTCGGTATGGACGGAGGCCTTGGGGAAGCGGGAGCCGCCTGGGGAAAGCGGGTAATTGTCTGGGATGAGCCGGAGGGTCGCCCCGCGTCCCATGGCTTGGACGCTGATGAAATCCGTGGTGATGAGGAAGCGCGGCGACAGGAGGACCGCGCTGTGCTTGAGGGAAAGAGGGTGGGAGTGCAGGCCGGCGGGCAGGAGGCGACGGACGACCTCCGTTCCGCTGGTCTCGATCCGGAACTCGCCAGGCGTGTGGCGCGCTTCGAGGCCATTGCCATGCCGTATCCACTGATCGGCCGCGGCGCCGGTGAGGTCCCAGCGGGGGGCGGTGCTGGACGTAGTCGGAGCTGCCAACGGGCGTAGTCCCGTTTGGTTGAAGCCGGTGGCGTGGAGCGGATGCGTGGGGTCGGACACGCCAGCGAGGCCAGCGGCGAGTTTGCTCTCGGCCTGCTTTCGTTCGCCCAGTTTGGACCGCAACCTGGCTGCTTCGGCACGCAGGGCTTGGAATGCCTCGTCCTTAGCGGCCGGGGCGTTCCCCTCGCCGCGGAGGATGCCGGTGCGGAAAGAGGCGCGGACCTGCACCGCCGTGAGGGCGACGTCGTAGAGACGGGCCTCCTCGAGCTCGCCCTGCAAGTAGGCTTTACCGCCGCCGGTGTGTCGTCGGCCGAAGAGCACATGGGACTGGGCTGGGGCGAAAGCATGCAGTGCCCCAGCTGCGTTGGCCGGGCCATAAGCTTGGCCATAGGGTTCGCCGTTGCGGTAGAGCGTCGTCTGTCCGTCGACCGAGTAGGTGATGGCGATGTGCACACGTTCAGCTGGCCCGGCAGTTTCGGCGGGGCCGTCGACGTTGCGGGTGCGGACGCCGTTGTCGCTGCCCGACATCCAGCGTTGCGGTTGCTTCTCCGCGAAGACGATGGCGTCGAAGACCTTGCCGCCGAGCGATTCGACGGTCAGCACGCCGCCGCCGCTTTGGGCCAGGGTGGGCAAGAGGACCCACGCCTCCAAAGTCTTGGCGGCGAGGGGTTCGGGGAGGGCAGCGGTTTCGGCGAAGGCCCCTTGGCCGTCGAGGAGAAGGCGTCCGTCGCGGATGCGAGCACCGCCTTGGGGCTTGGCTTCCAGGTTTCCGATCAGGTCGCGGCCATCCTGTTCGAAGGTCCACCAATGGATTGGCGCCGGCCCCACGTCTGGTCCCGCATGGAGGCGGCGATGGAACGTCTCGCGGGCTAAGGTCTGCTCCAGCTGGACTAACTGTTGTTCGAGTTGGGTGCGTTCCTCGGCTTGGGCTCGGAGGCGGGGCAACGCCGTTGGCAAGGCTTCGGCTTGCTGACGCCATTCGCTGGCAAGGGCCGCGCGGATTTCTTGTTTCAGGCCACGGAGTTTATCGCGGTGACGGTCGAGCAGAGCGGGGGCGTCCACGGTGACTTGCCCTGGTCGGGATGAGGCGAAGATGCCGTAGAGGGCGTAGAAGTCAGCTTGGCTGATGGGGTCGAACTTGTGGTCATGGCAGCGCGCGCACGAGACGGTGAGTCCGAGGAAGGTCTTGCTGACGACATCGATCTGGTTGTCCACGTTGCGCACCTGTTCGTCGAGGGTGTCGACGGGCTGGAAGCCATGCTCGACCAGGCGGAAATGACCGGTCCCCAGCGCGGATTCATTGAGTTGCTCCTGTGGATGGACGCGGGGCTGGGGGAGGAGGTCCCCAGCGATCTGTTCACGCACGAATTGGTCGTACGGGACGTCTGCGTTGAAGGCGCGGATGAGGTAATCGCGGTAGCGCCAAGACTGCGGGATGCCGGGATCGCCTTCGCTGCCGTGGGTGTCGGCGTAGCGCACGAGGTCCATCCAATGACGCGCGAAGTGTTCGCCGTAGCGCGGCGACGCGAGCAGGCGGTCGATCGCTTTAGGGTAGGCTTCAGGCGAGGCATCGGCTTCGAAGGCGGCGATGTCCGCGGGCGTCGGCGGGAGGCCCGTCAGCGTGTAGGTCGCACGGCGCAGCAGGGTGGCTTTGTCGGCGGGAGCCGCCGGCGTCAGTCCCGCGGCTTTCATTTTGGCGTCAAGGAAGCGGTCGATTGGGCTGGCCGCAGGCCCGGCGGGAATCTTCGGCTGTGTGACGGGCTGGAAGCTCCACCAGTTCTTGCGCACGGCTAGGAGGTCGGACCACGCCGGTGCCATCGAGTCGGTGGGCACGGTGGTCCGCGGGTCGGGTGCCCCTCGGTTCACCCATGCGGTGAAATCAGCGATGATCTGAGGGTCCAACTTAGGCCGCTTCTTGGGCATCTGCAGGTCTGCGTGGGCATGCGTGATGGATTGGATCAGCAGGCTTTTCGCAGCGTTGCCGGGGACGATGGCTGGCCCGTTCTCGCCGCCCGTGAGCAGGCCGGCACGGTGATCGAGTCGCAGGTCGGCCTTCTGCTTCTTCGCATCATGGCATTCGTAGCACTCGGCTACCAGCACCGGCCGGATCTTGGCCTCGAAGAACTCCAGGTCGGCGGCGCTCGGAGCGGCAAACGTCCCGGCCGATAGCAGCAATCCGATACAGAAAAATACGGCACCTTTCATGGTCTCATCGCAGGGTCAAGGTAAGCCGACGCAAGTCCATGGCGCACTGACCAGGGATCGCGGTCGCGCGGAGCCTGAGGATGTTCTGACCAGCCTCGAGCCTGATTTCGCCGAGTGTCATGGTCTTGAAAGGCTTCAGCAGCGACTCGCCATGGGTGGTGCGCGGGACGACGTCTTGGTCGGTGTAGAGCGGCGGGTCCCAGCCTTCGGTGATTTTTCCGCTGAGCCTGGTCGAGCCAAAGCTCAGTTCCAGGGTCGCTCCAACATCCCTCGGCGGACAGGTGTAGTCTAAGGTGACGACGTACATCCCTGCATTGATCACTTCGACGTTCCAAGTCGCCGAGTCGCTCGTTTGGGTCCAGTGGGTGAAATAGGAGGCATTCGGTGCTGCGGCGCTACGTCGTAGCCCGCCATGTGGTTCGCCATCCCGGGCAGGCAGCATCGTCGTCGGGAATTCGCGGTAACCGACGGCGATGGGACGCGGATCGATGCCGTTCCCCTTGGCTTGGCTCGTGGAGGTACCCCGAGGGCCTGTGGCATCGCTACTCAGGCCCATTTCTTCACGCCAAGTTTGCGCTGCTCGCTGGAGGCTTTGGGCCATGGCCGGTTGGCGGGCTTGGATCGGGGTCTTCTGGCCTGGGTCGGCCACCATGTCGAACAAGTTGCCGGCCTGGTCGAGCCGGTACGTGTCCGTCCGGACGCTGACCTTTTTGCCCCAGGTTTGAAACAGGGTGCGCATCGGCCAGACCGCGGAAGTTTCGTTGAAGAGTAACGGGGTCAGGCTGCGGCCGTCCAGCGGTCGGTCGCCGAGGCGAGGCACCTGTGCGCACGCCAGTAGCGTCGGGCAGAGGTCGATGGCCGCCGCGATGGCCTCGACCTTGGAGCCCGGCGTGATCTTTGGGGGCCAGCGTATCAAGAGCGGCGACCTTACGCCGCCTTCGTCGGTCGACCCTTTCTTGCCTTTCATGCCGTCGTTCCATCGTGCCGTGTTGGGGCCGTTGTCCGAAAAGTAGACCACAATGGTCTCCCTTTCCAGACCGAGGGCCTTGAGTTTGGCCAAGACGCGACCGACGTTACGGTCTTGGTTCTCCAGCATCGCGAGGACGCAGCGCGTCGCAGCGGGGTCCTCGTCCTTGGCCACCGTGGCCGTTTGCGTCAGCGTGCGTTCCTTGAAGCGTTCCCAGTCTTGCGGCGGAACTGAAAACGGCGAGTGCGGAGTCGTGAAAGGGATGAAGCAAAGGAACGGTTTGTTCTGGTTGCGTTCGATGAACTGGAGCGCCTTGTCAGTCAGCGTGTCCACGATATATCCCTTAGTCGGCACCATGACGCCGTTGTGTTCGAGCGGTGCATCGAAATACTCGCCCCAATGGCCTGAAGTATATCCCCAGAAAGTGTCGAAACCGCGGGCCAAGGGATGGTAGGGCCATTGGCTCCCGTTGTGCCATTTGCCGAAGATTCCCGTGACGTAGCCGGCGGCTTTGAACGAGTCGGCAAAGGTCTTCTCGGCCGCGTCCATGCGCTCTTGCCCGAGCGACACGCCGGTGACGCCGAGGCGCGGATGGTAACGTCCAGTCAGGAACTCGGCGCGAGTCGGGGAGCAGACGGGTTGGACGAAGAACCGCTCGAAGCGAGCCCCGTCGCGGGCGAGGGAGTCGATGTGCGGCGTGGCAACTTGCCGGTTGCCGTTGCAGGAGTAGTCGCCCCAGCCCGCATCGTCGGCGAGCAGCACGACGACGTTGGGACGCTCGCTCGCGTCTAGGGTCACGAGGCTCAGCCACACGTATGTGAGGAGCCGCCACATCCTAACGCTTCGGCAGGTA
>JBEGRN010000133.1:0-4883 GCA_041180425.1 Verrucomicrobiota bacterium | reverse complement strand
CTCGACGGGCTTCGTGCCGACGACCTTGGATTCCAGCGTGCCGACGACATCCTTCACCTCTTGGCCCATGTGCCAGACGCTGAGGTAGCCGTTGTCGCGCGAGAAGACCTTCGAGCCGTCGGAGACGGGCTTCGCCTGCGCGTTGCCCCAGTGGAGTTTAAGTTCCTGTCGGGTCGCGCCGCGGATCTCTGGCACGCGCACCCAAACGACCGCTTCGCCCGCAGCCTTGTCCCAAGACTCGATCTCCAGCGCGAGCTCGCGGCCGGTGGCGTCGGTTACACGCAGGTCCTCACCCTTGGACTGTGCAGCCGCGAACGGGAACGTGTCGCCATGCAGTCGCATCACTACCGGGAATTCGCGGACCACCGCCGTCGCGGGCAGGTTGGCGCCTTCCTTGTCCGTCAACAGCCAGACGCTGCCGTGGCCAGACCATGCCGAGTAGTCCTCTGCTTGCAGGGGAAGGAAAGGGAGGCACCAGCCGGCCAACAGGAGCAGGAACAGACGCATGGGAAACGGGGTAGCCTCAAGATGGTCGACCGCCCGGCGGTCGCAATAGCTTTGCACCAGAACCCCAGATAGGGCAAAGATTTCTCCATGCAGGTCTGGCGATTCACCCGACCGACCCTTGCGAAACCCCTTAGGGGGCAATAAATTCCCCCTGTCCGTCATCCGCCATGAAAACCTTCCGCCGGCTCTCCATCGCCCAGCAGACTGCCCAGCACCTGCGCGACGGCATCCGCCAAGGACGCTGGAAAGGCCGCCTCCCCGGGGTCGTTCGGCTCTCCCAGGAACTGGGCGTCTCGACGCATACGCTGCGGGCTTCCCTGCGCTTGGTCGAAAAGGAAGGGCTGGTCGAACTCAGCCCCGACAAGCGCTCGCGCCACGTCGCCGCCAAGGCCCCGCGCACCAAGGACACCTTCCGCATCGGCCTCTTGCTCTACGAGCCGCTTGCCGACGAGAACGCCAAGGTCCAGCAGCTGGTCCAAGAGATCCGCCACCGGTTGGAGAAGTCTGGCCTGAACGTCTTCTTCGCCACCGAGACGCTCAAGTCCCTCCACCACGACCGCGCCCGCGTCGCCCGCTACGTGCCGACCGAGGAAGCCAACGCCTGGATCGTCTTCGGCGGCTCCAAGCCGGTCATCGAGTGGTTCGCGGAACAACCCTTCCCCGCCCTCGCCATCTTCGGCCGCTCCAACGAGGTCCCCATCGCCAGCGTGGCGCCGGACATGGCCACGGCCGCCACGGCCGCGACCAAGCACCTGCTCCAGCTAGGCCACCGCCGCATCGTGAACCTTTGCCGCAAGCCGCGCCGGCTCCCGCAGCCAGGCCAGCCAGAACAGGCCTTCCTCGACGAGCTCAAAGCCGCGGGCATCGCCGCCGGCGACTTCAACCTACCCGACTGGACCGAGACGCCGCAAGGGCTGCACGACCTGCTGTCGTCGCTCTTCCGCGTGACGCCGCCGACGGCCCTCATCATCAACGAGGTGCCGCTCTACATGGCGGTGCAGCAGTTCCTCGCCCAGAAGCAGCTGCGCGTGCCCGAAGAGGTCTCGCTCATCGCCGACAACGCCGACCCGACGTTCGCGTGGTTCCAACCGAGCGTGGCGCACATCAGCTGGTCGCCCGAACCGATCGTCCGCCGCACCCTGCGTTGGGCGACGTCCGCCCAGCGTGGCCGTGCCGACCGCAGCCAGATCCGCTACCCCGCTGAGTTCATCGCAGGCGGGACGACGGCCAAGGCGCGCTGATCAGCCGCACCCGCAGCTCCCCGAGCCGCACCCGCGCTTGGCGAGGAGGCGTTGCTCGATGGCCAGCGAGGTCGGGGTGGTCGATAAGCCGCCCAAGGCGGTGCAACGGAGTTCCCGCGGCATCTGCGCGGACACGCGCTTAGCGGTGGCGACGACTTCGTCGAAAGGAATGACCTGATCGAAACCGGCCAAGGCCATGTTCGCGCAGGAAAGCGCGTTGGCGGCGGCCATGACGTTCTTGCCAAGGCACGGGGCTTCGACGCGGTTGGCGATGGGGTCGCAGATCAGGCCGAGCATGCTCTGCATGGACATGGAAGCGGCCGCACAGGCTTGCGGAGTGTCGCCACCCGACAAAGTGACCAAGGCGGCGCCCGCCATGGCCGCGGCCGAACCGCCTTCCGCTTGGCAGCCGCCGACTTCCGCCGCGAAGGTCCACTCTGTGGCGATGAATACGCCGATGAGCCCGGCGGCCAGGAAAGCCTTGGCGACGTCCTCGTCGGTCTGCTTCCGGTCCTCGGCCAGCGCGATGACGATGCCCGGCAAGGCCGCGCAAGCGCCGGCGGTAGGCATGGCGATGATGACGCCCATGCTGCTCTTCACTTCCATCAGTGCAGTGACGTAGAGAATGCCGCGGTTCAACGAACCCGCGTCGAGGAGACGGCCGGCGGACATCTCGCGCGCGAAGCCGCCCGACTGGAAACCGAGGACGCGGTCTTCGTAATGCGTGCCAGCCAAGCCTTGGGCGATGGAGCGACGGAGGATGCGCACTAAGGCGACCATCTTCGCCAAGACTTCGGCTTCGGTCAGGCCACCGCGGGCGCTTTCATAAGCCACCGCGTGCTTCCACAACGGCGCAGGGGCTTGGGCATGGGCCGCGAGGAGTTCGGCGCAGGTGCGGAAGGGCACGTGGCTGCGGCGGCTCGAGAGCACGGGCAGCACGGGCGACAGGCGATGGCAGGCTCGTAGCTTACCCTGCGCCTGCAGAGCAACCAAGGGGGCGGCCGCGACCGGCTGCAGGTCGGCGATGATCGCCAACGACCCGGCGCCCGCCGCCTCCGTGCGGATGGTATCCGCGACGACCGGGGCCAAGGCATCGCCCAAGGCCGAGGGGGAAAGGTCGGACCAAGCGAGCACGACGTGGGCGTCGCCATGCAAAGAGACCGTCTGCCCGTCGATTTCGATGACCTCCATCATGCCGCCGCCGGTGGAGATGGCCTTCAGGAAATGCTGCGTCCCGGCGTTCTTCAGCGTGAGACGATAGGTGTTGGGATGAGGGTCGCGGACGTCGACGGTCTCGATACGCACCTTCACCCCACCCTCTTGGATGATGCGCAACGAATCCGGCAGACGGTCGTCATCCGCCTCCCAGCCCAGCAAACCACCGAAGAGCCCCATGTCCGACCCTTGGGTGTCATGCGTCGTCGGCAAGGAACCGTGGACATCGAACTCGACGAGGACTTCCGCGATCTCGCCGCCCATGAGGTCACGGGCGAGCCGGCCGATGCGTAAGGCCGCCGCGCAATGCGAGCTGGACGGGCCACGCATGACGGGACCGATGACATCGTTGAAGATACTGACGAGCATGTAAGGGGGAGTAAGCCGCGGGAGGCGACTGGCCCACGATGACCCGCGCCCCCGAAGGGTCAAACCCTCAAGGGCTCAACGGGCCACATCCGGAAAATCGGTGAAGTAGCCGTCCACCTTGACCTCTTCGCGGAGAAAGCGGGCGTATTCCTTCCCGCTGGCAAAGCCCTTGGGCAAGGCCTCTAAGCGCAGCGTGTACGGATGCACCTGGAGGCCAACCGCATGGGCCCGCTGGACCAAGCTGGTCGGTTGGCGGCCTTCAGCCACCGCGGACAGCGCCGGCCCGATGCCGTCGACGACCTTGGCCAACCCACGCAGGCCTTCGTCCGTATCCAAGAGCGGGGTCTTACCCCCTGTCAGCAGGACGAGCCGGCCTTTCCAACCGAGCTCATTCCGGAGGCGTTGGAGTTCGGCGTATTCGAAGCACTGGATGTAGCAGAGGTCGTCCTTGGTCGCGTAACCATAGCGCGCCAACACCGCGAGCATGGCCTTGGAGAGGTCCTGCCCTTCCTGCCGATGCCAAGCCGCGAGCTTCACTTCCGGATAGATGCCGACCTTGCGGCCGGTGCTCTTGTTCAGGCCTTGGATGAAGATGACCTCTTCCTCGAAGGTATTGATGCGGAACTCGCCTGCCCCAGCTGGGAAGCGTCCTGGATAGACAGGCTTGCCGGTCTTCGGGTTGAAGCGCTCGACGACGCGCAACTGGCGGAGCTCTGCCCACGTGAAGTCGATCGCATAGAAGCTGCCGTTCGCACGCTGCCGTCCGGGAAAGCGCGTGGCGACGTCCGTGGTGCTGTCCAACGTGACGTCATGCTGCACGATCAGCACGCCGTCCTTGGTTAGGACCAGGTCCTGTTCGAGGTAGTCCGCGCCTTGTGCGTAAGCCAACGCCTTGGCGGCCAACGTATGCTCCGGCAGATACCCGCTGGCGCCACGATGGGCGATGATCGTCGGGCTGGGCTCAGCGGCGCCGAGCGTTCCAGCGATGACGAGGCTCAGCAGACGCAGGCTCATTTCACCAGCGCCTGCAGGGCCTTGGCCTCGGCTTCGCTCAGTTTGCCGCGATAGGCCACCGCGACGTCCTTGGGCTGATAAATCGTCCGATACATGACCAGGGCGGCGATGTAGGTGCCTTTGAAATCCGGGTGGGAGTTATCGGCCACATGCAGGCGGAACGGCTCTTTCGACTGGTAGTTGCGCTCCCAAGCATCACCGACCGGCGCGAGGAGCGCTTGGTTGGCCTTGGCGACATTGCCATACCAGAGACGGAGGCGGGCCTGCATCTCGGCGGGATCCTTACCGACACCGGGATTGAAGTCCTTGCCCTTCGCCGTCCAGTAGTCCGCATGCCGGGCCCAGGTCTCGTAGAAGACGATGCGGGCCTGCGGGCTCTTCGCGCGGATGCGCTGGCAGAGCGCCGCGGCGCTGTCCACGAAGTCCGCACGGATCGCGGGGCTGACCTCGGCCAGGGCGGGCTCCTGGCTCTGGCCTTGCAGGACGACGACGTCCCACTGGCCTTCGTCGATGGCGGCCAAGCTCTTGGGCTGGACG
>JBEGRN010000132.1:0-4943 GCA_041180425.1 Verrucomicrobiota bacterium | reverse complement strand
GTCGGCAAGCCCTACCAGTGGGTCTCCTCCGGCAACCAGTTCTTCGCCTCGATCATCCATGTCGACGCCAACAGCCGCGGCACGCGCGCCGAGCTCCTCGCTCGGCCGGTCGAGTTCGCCAAGGACACCTACGGCATCCAGGCCTTCGCCTATTGGGACAGCCCGGTCGCCGGCGACGCCTCCATCACGACCGAGGGTAATTTCTTCGTCGGCCCCAAGGAATACGCCCGCGTCTCGGCCTTGGCCGATGGGCAGGTGGCCGTGCTGCAGTTCTCGAAGATCCTCGGCTTCATTTCCTTCGGTGCCATCTGCAAGCTGCTCTTGGCCTGCTTGGGCGGCGTGCACGCCTTGCTCACCTGGACCGGCGGTTGGTCCTGGGGTTGGGCCATCGTCGTCCTCACCGTGCTGATCAAGCTGATCACCTGGCCGCTCACCGCCGCGCAGCAGCGCAGCGCCCTGAAGATGCAGCAGTTCGCCGGGCCGATGAAGGAGCTGCGCGAGAAGTACAAGGACAACTCCGAGAAGCTGAACAAGGAGATGATGAAGCTCTACCAGGAGCATAAGATCAACCCCTTCGCCGGTTGCCTCCCGATCCTCATCCAGATCCCGGTCTTCTTCGGCCTCTACACGGCCTTCCAGACGACGGTCGAGCTCCGCCTGCAGTCTTTCCTCTGGATCCATGACCTGGCCGCCCCGGACACGGTGGCTTCGGTCGCCGGCATCGGCGTCAACATCCTCCCCATCCTCATGGGCATCACTATGTGGATCTCGATGCGGATGACGCCCAATCCGTCCGCGGATGAGACGCAGAAGATCATCATGTACACGATGGCCCTGGTGTTCCCCGTCATCTGCTATTCGCTGCCGGCGGCCTTGCCGCTCTACATGACGGTGCAGAACCTTTTGACTATCCTGCAGGCCAAGTTTACCAAGGCTCCCACGGCTGAAGTGGTCGTCGAGGCTCGCCCGAAGAAGGCCAAAGGCTGATTTCATCCCAACCCCATCCTCCCATGTCAGGTCATAGCAAGTGGCACACGACCAAGCGGCATAAGGCCGTCATCGACGCCAAGCGCGGCAAGATCTTCTCCGTGCTGGCCAAGGAAATCACCCTCGCGGCGCGGGCCGGCGGCGGCAGCCCCGAAAGCAACGCCCGCCTGCGCACCTTGATGGACAAGGCCCGTGCGGCCAACATGCCGTCGGACAACATCAAGCGCGCGGTGCAGAAGGGCACCGGCGAGATTCCCGGCGTGACCTACGAGGAGATCACCTACGAGGGCTACGCCCCCGGCGGCGTCGGCATCATCGTCGAAGTTACCACCGACAACAAGAACCGCGCCGCGGCCGAAGTCCGTCAGGCCTTCAACGACAACGGCGGCAACATGGCCCAGACCGGTGCCGTGTCTCATAGCTTCCAGCGCAAGGGCCAGATCCTGATTGGCGCCGCCCAGATCTCGGAAGACCAGCTCATGGAGCTCGCCCTCGAGGCCGGCGCCGACGACATCATCAACAATGGGGACCACTTCGAGGTCCTCTGCACCATCGCGTCCTACGATTCCGTGGCCAAGGCCCTGCAGGAAAAGTCCCTGAAGCCTGAATCCAGCGAAATCGCCTATGTGACCAGCATCCCGGTCCCCGTCAGCGACGCGGCCGTCGCCAAGCAGGTCATGGAGTTGATCGATGCCCTCGAGGCCCTCGACGACGTCAAGGCCGTGCACGGCAACCAGGAGATCGACGAGAAGTTGCTGGGCTAAGCCGATTTCGGCTTTCCAGACCGAAGCCGAGTGGCCACCCTGTCGGGGTGGCCTCTTCTTCTTCGTCCCGTCCTGGTCCACCGTCCGTCCGGACCGCGGCCCGCGCGGTGATTATCCGGGGCCAAGACCTGTTGGTCGTGCGGGTGCGGACCGAGGAAGGGGAGTTCCTGGTCTTACCGGGCGGCGGCCAAGAGCATGGCGAAACCCTGACCGATGCCGTCCAGCGGGAGGTCTTCGAGGAATTGGGCCTCCGGGTAAAGCCCCGCGGCTTGGTCTACCTGCGGGAGTACGTCGGCAAGAACCACGGCATGCACCGCATCCACGGGCGCTTCCATCAGGTCGAAGCCGTCTTCCATTGCGCGTGCGATGATTTTTCGCCTATCGGCGGTGGCCGGACCACCGATCGCCGGCAAGTCGGCTTCGAGTGGATTCCCTTGGAAAAACTGGCCGATTACCCCCTTTCTCCGCAGGGTTTGGGGGCGATCATCGCCAAGTCCCTCCAAGACGGTTCCGCCAGTTATCTGGGGGACGTGCACTGAAGGCTTGCCAGCGGGCTTTCCGTTCCCTTTGTTCACCTTCCGCTTTTTCGGGGGTATAGCTCAGTTGGTTAGAGCGCCTGCATGACACGCAGGAGGTCGAAGATTCGAGTTCTTCTACTCCCACCACTTTAAAGACCCCGGCCTGACCTAGGCCGGGGTTCTTTTTTTGGTCCGCCGGGGCCGGGTGCCGCCCCACCTTTTTTCTCGCTCACTCCCATCGGTTGTCCTTACCCCTATGGGCGTATTTCCTAACATGAGCAGCACCCACATCACCGAAATCAACGCCCGCGAAATCCTCGATTCCCGCGGCAACCCGACCATCGAAGTCGACGTCCGTCTGGCTTGCGGCGCCCTCGGCCGCGCCGCCGTCCCGTCCGGCGCCTCGACCGGCACCTACGAAGCCCACGAGCTCCGCGACTCCGACGTGAGCGCCAAGGCCTTCCCGAAGGGCGTCGACCCGAAGAAGCGCTACAACGGCAAGGGCGTCCTCAAGGCCGTCGCCAACGTCAACGAAGAGATCGCCCCGATGCTCGAAGGCGTCGACGCGCAGGACCAGGTCGGCATCGACCACGCCATGCTCAAGCTCGATGGCACGAAGAACAAGAACAAGCTCGGCGCCAACGCCATCCTCGGCGTCTCCATGGCCGTCGCCAAGGCTTCCGCCATCGCCCTCAACCAGCCCCTCTACCGCTACATCGGCGGCCCCAACGCCAAGGTCCTCCCGGTGCCCCTGATGAACATCATGAACGGCGGCGCGCACTCCGACGCCCCGGTCGACATCCAGGAATTCATGGTCGTCCCCAGCGGCGCCAAGTCCTTCAGCGAAGCCCTGCGCATGGGCACGGAAATCTTCCACGCCCTGAAGAAGGTCCTCAAGGCCCAGGGCCTCTCGACCTCCGTCGGTGACGAAGGTGGTTTCGCCCCGAAGGTCGCTTCCAACGAAGCCGCCCTCGAAGCCATCGCCGCCGCCGTCAAGGCCGCCGGCTACAAGCTCGGTTCGGAGGTCTTCCTCGCCCTCGACGTCGCCGCTTCCGAGTTCTTCGACGAGAAGACCGGCAAGTACACGTTCCACAAGTCCGACAAGTCGCAGCGCAACTCCGAGGCGATGATCAAGTTCTACCAGGACCTCCAGAAGCGCTACCCGATCGTCTCGATCGAAGACGGCTTCTCCGAGGCCGACTGGAAGGGCTGGAAGTCCGCCACCGACGCCATGGGCGCCAACACCCAGCTCGTCGGCGACGACCTCTTCGTCACCAACACCGAGTTCCTCTCGCGCGGCATCAAGACCGAGACCGCCAACTCGATCCTCGTGAAGGTGAACCAGATCGGTTCGCTCACCGAGACCTTCGACGCCGTGGCCATGGCCCAGCGCGCCGGTTACTCCGCGATCATCTCCCACCGCTCCGGCGAGACGGAAGACGCCACGATCGCCGACATCGCCGTCGGCCTCAACGCCGGCCAGATCAAGACCGGTTCGCTCTGCCGCTCCGACCGCGTTGCCAAGTACAACCAGCTCCTCCGCATCGAGGAAGAGCTCGGCCAGCACGCGATCTACGCCGGCAACACGATGCGCTGGACGAAGTAACCCTTCGTTCGGAGCTTCCGAAGCCAAAGGCCGCCCTTCCGGGCGGCCTTTTTCTTGGGCTTACTTCGCGGGGGCGGACTCGCGGCCGACGCCGTTGACGGCGATGACCTCGTACTTGGCGCCCGGCTTGGCGCCGGCGTCGCTGTAGCGCATGGCGCTCAGCGGCTGCGCGGGTGTGTCGCCATAGCTCATGCCTTGGAAGACCGCCCGGCCGAACGGGTTCTTCGGCCCGACCACGAGGCCGACGGTCTGGCCGTCGCGCTTCACGATGAACTGGCGGAGGCCGCTTTCGAGGTCGGCGTGCGAGTCCCAAGTGACTTCGACGCCCGTCGCGGTCGCCTGGACGACGACGTTGAACGGGGCCGGCGGCGGCGTGGTGTCGGTGGTCGCGCCGGTCTTCACGTATTCCGTCCAGGCGCTCGCGAAGGCTGCGTTGGGCAGCCAATTGGACTCCGCGAGGCTGCCTTTGAACTCAGCGGCCGGCACAGCGGCGTCGCCGAGCAGCGGTGCGAGCCAAGCCTGGCTTTGGTCGATCCTGCGGAGCGTGGTGCCGGTCGTGGGCAGGCGTAGGCCGAGGCAGGCGTCGAAGAACGCGATGGCCGCGTAGCGTTGGTCGCCGCATTGGTGCGAGGTCAAGGGGTCGGGTGCGAAGCCGATGGGCGCGCCTTTCGCGCGGTAGGCCTTGAACATGGCGAGCGTGCCGGTCCAGGCGCCGTTGAAGCGCTTGTCGCCGTTCTCCTTGGCGCCCGGGTTGGCCATCATCGGGATTTCATAGGCGGAGGCCGGGAGGTCGACGAAGGGGACTTGGCCGACGAGCTTAGGATCATCGGTCTTCTGCCATGCGCTGTAGGCCGTGCCCGAGCGGAACCAGATGGCGACAATGCGTTCGGGGTATTTGGCCTGCAGGATGCTGGACCAGAAGCCACCACCGCTATGTCCCCAGAGGCACCAGGGGGCGTTGGCGAGCTCGGGGTGACCTGAGCGCTGGGCGAGGTCGCCCAAGGCCCGCAGGAAGGCGCGCTCGGAGCCGTTGCGCGGGTCGCACCAGAGGCGGCAGTTGGCGGCGTC
>JBEGRN010000131.1:0-6528 GCA_041180425.1 Verrucomicrobiota bacterium | reverse complement strand
CCGCCCCTAAGCGTCCTCACACCACACCCCCATGGTCCGCCCCGTCCTCCGCCTTCTGGCCCTGTTCTCCTGCCTAGCCCTCGCCGTCACGGCGCCCGCCGCGCCGCGCCCCCCGAACGTCATCGTCATCCTGGTCGACGACTTTGGGGTCACGGACCTGGCCTGCTACGGCAGCCGCCTCTACGAGACGCCGCATGTAGACCAGCTCGCCAAGGATGGGGTCCGCTTCACCGAAGGCTACTCGGCCTGCACGGTCTGCTCCCCTACTCGCTCGGCCCTGCTCACCGGCAAGATCCCCGCCCGCCTGCACATCACCGACTGGATCGCTGGCGAAAACCATCCGAAAGCCAAACTGAAGATTCCTGACTGGCAGAAGTTCCTGCCCTTCGAAGAGGTGACCTTGGCCGAACAGCTCAAGGCCGCCGGTTACGCGACCGCCAGCATCGGCAAGTGGCATCTGACACCTGGCCTCGAAAAGGGCGACGACGCCTACTACCCCGAAAAGCACGGCTTCGACCTGAACATCGGCGGCTATCATCGCGGCCAGCCGCCTTCGTACTTCTCGCCCTACAAGATTCCGACGCTCACCGACGGACCCAAGGGCGAGTTCCTCACCGACCGCGAAGCCGCCGAGGCCGTGAAGTTCATGGAGGCCAACCGGGACAAGCCGTTCTTCATCTACCTGCCGCACTACGCCGTCCACCAGCCGCTCGACGGCAAGAAGGACGTCATCGCTAAGTTCAAGGCCAAGGTCGAAGCCGACCCGACGCTCAAGCAGCG
The DNA here is from genome assembly GCA_041180425.1 of Verrucomicrobiota bacterium. Lineage (GTDB taxonomy): Bacteria > Verrucomicrobiota > Verrucomicrobiia > Opitutales > UBA953 > UBA953. The sequence goes on along the minus strand of JBEGRN010000131.1, from coordinate 5,748 downwards.
CAACGCCACCTACGCGGCGCTCGTGAGCAGCGTGGACGACGCGCTCGGCACCATCCGCGCGGGCCTCAAGCGCCTCCACCTGGACGACAACACGATCATCATCTTCACGGGCGACAACGGCGGCAAGATCGGGCCGACCGACAACTCTCCCTACCGTGTCGGCAAGGGCTCCGCCTACGAAGGCGGCATCCGCGTGCCGCTCATCGTCTACTGGCCCGGCGTCACCAAGCCCGGCCGCGTGGACGCGACGCCCAACATCACGCACGACCTCTACCCAACGGTGCTCGAGATGACCGGCATCGCCGCCCAGAAGTCCGTGGTCGACGGCGTCAGCCTCGCGCCGCTCCTGAAGACGGGCGCCAAGGTCGAACGCGACGCGCTCTACTGGCACTACCCGCACTACCATGGCGGCGGCGCGACGCCGCATAGCGCCATCCGCAAGGGCGACTTCCGCCTCATCCACTTCTACGAAGACGACCGCGACGAGCTCTACGACCTCGCGCATGACATCGGGGAGACCAAGGACCTCGCCGCGGCCCAGCCGGCCAAGGCCAAGGAACTCCGCGCCCAGCTCGATGCTTACCTGAAGTCCGTCGGTGCGCAGATGCCGACGCCCAATCCGAACTACGACCCGAACGTCGGTAAGGCCAAGGGCCCTGCGGCCAAGAAGGCAGCGAAGTAAAGGCTACTTGGCCTTCGGGACGACGTCGAAGCCGGGGAGCTCACCGGTGTGCGTGATCTTCTTCATCTCAGCGATCTGGCCGGAGAATCCTGCGCCGAGCAAGACCTGCGGGCTCGCCGCGGGGTTGCGGCCGCGCGCCTCCGTGAAGAGGCAGCTGGGCGAAAGCCCGGTCCGTTCGGACGCGACCTTACGGCCGTCGACGAAGATCGCGGCTTCGCCATCCTTGATCGCGAAGCCCAGCCGGAACCAGCGACCGGAGGGCAAAGTGGCCTTGCCCGACAGCGTCACGCCACGGCGCGGCGTGTGGCCAGGGCCGTCCGCGGTCTCCAACTGAAGCCAGACATCGTCGCGGTTGACCTTGAAGGAAAGGACGGTGGCGGAGGTCCCGTCGTGGGCGGCATCGGCCTCGAGCAAGCTGCCGCTCCGGACGGTCGCATCGGCCGGGAAGAGGACCAAGGCTTCGAAACCGAGGTTCGTGGTCGCCAGCACATGCCCGCCCACCTGAAGGCCTGACGTTCCCGGACGGAGGGAGGCCGTGGCCCCGTCGCGCGCGAAATCCCGGACGCGACCCGCTGCCGTGGACCCGGCGGGCAACAGGACGGCATCGGCGTCGCCGACCAGGTCGCGGACGACCGGCGCATGGGCCTCGTCGAACTTCCAGTGGGCGTAGAGGCCGCGGTTGTCGGCAACCTCCTTCGGCTTCTTCAGGAAATCGGCGTTGAGGTAGCCGTAGAAGAGGCCGCGGTCGAAGCGCGGCGTCTTGCAGCCGGAGAAATGGACCTCGAGATCCTCCGCGAACATCGCCGTCCCCGTCACCTCGGTGGTCGGCGCGAGGTGCACTTCCCCGAAGCCGCGGATCATGACGTCGCCGGACACGACGCCTTCACCGTCGACGGTGGCGTAGTCGAGCAACTGGGCGCGCCCGCCGAGGACGGCCTTGCCGGAGAGCTTGGCATACCCGCCGACGTGCGCCTGGCCTTCGACGCGGGCACGGTCGCCGACGCGGGCGAGGCCGCTGACGATGGCGTCATCGCCGACCTGTGCGGACTGGCGGATGACGGCCTGGCCATGCACCTGCGCCCGGCCAGTGACCTTGGCTCCATCCAAGACCATGGCGTTTTTGGCGACATAAGCGGTGGCGTCCACGTGGGCGGATTTCGCCACGAAGCCACCGCCATTGGGATGCGGCGCCCCCGCAACCTTAGGGTAGTCGCGGAGCGCAGGGAAATCGTCGCAGTCGGCGCCCTTCAGGGTCACCGCATACGGGTAACGGCGCTTCACCGCGAAGCCAGGGCGGAACTCCTGCGGGACGTACTTCGTGGGGGTCGCCGCGACCGCCAGGGCTAAGCGCTCGTTGGGACGCACATCCAACGAGACGCGTCCGGAGTGAACGGTCGGGCTGTACCGACAACGTCCTTGCGGGTCCACCGCCACCATGGTCACCCGCCAGTCGCCGAACTCCGTCGGATCGCGAAAGCCTTCGAAATCAGCCTCAACGGACTTCGCGCCCACATGCGGATCCAACCAGACGATGTTCACGCCATACTGCTTAGGCGCCTGCGAATAGAGCGGCGCCCAGCGCCCATCGGCCCCCTTCTCCAACACCGCAGCCAAGCTGGAGACTCGGCCCACTTGAGATTCAAGGCCACGGATTTCCTTCAGGTGGAAATACTGGTTCTGGAAATCCCAACCGACCATACGCGCGGCCAGCTCACCGATGGTGTCGCCAAAGCCTTCGACGCCGTCCTTCCAGACCTTGCGCTCGACGCCGACGCGCATGATGGTCTGGAACGGGTCTTCCAACGCGCCGTTCCGCTCATTGCGCCGACAGGCGGGCCAGATGTCGTAAGGGAACGACCAACCGAACCGCGGGTCTTCAGCCAGCACCTGCAGGAACGGCCACGACCCATAGTTATGGCGGCTCGAGTTCAGTTCGTAATGCGCCCGCTCGGCGTAATGCGCCAACACCGGGGGATACGCGGGCATGAACTGGTGCGTGCTCCAGTTGGCGTGGCACTCCCAGAACCAACCGACCAAGGGAGAATCCCGGAAGCCCTTCGAGTAGAACTGCACGGAGTGGGTGAACTCATGGATGACCACGCTGCTACCTTCGCCCAAGGCGCCAGGGTGCATGATCACGTCCTCACCCCCAAAGGCGAAGCCTTCCTTGTGCTTCGCAAGCCCCGTGCCGGTCACGAAGACGTTCAACTTATGCGGCGACGGATCTTTGGCCATCGGCATCGGCGCGCCCAAACCGTCCAGATGGGTCCACACGGTCTCAAACCAAGCCTTCTGACGGTCCAAAAACCCGGGCGCGAACGCCTTCTTGCCCGAACCGGCCTTGTCGGCCCCGGTGTAGAAGGCGAAGTGCGGGCTGACCGCGACATCGGCGGTGTCCTTCGTATACCCCTTCATCACCAAGGGATACTCCGTCTGCAGCTTCGGCGATAGCGCGGCCCGACGACGCTGCTCCAGCTGCTCGGCCAAAGCACGGTCCGCAGGCGATAGGAGCTTAGCGGGGTAGCTCCGCAAGCGGAAGTCGTCGCGCAGGAGAATCAAGGCTGCGGTGGAGAACTCGTGGTCTTCGCAGCGCAGTTCGACGAAGGCACCCTTCACTTCCCGCGGCCAGTCCTGCAGCGGAGCCGGAAACGCCGCGAACGACCAAGTCCGCATCTCGCGGCCGACCGCCAACCGCCGCCCCTCGGCGAGGCGCAGGGCTTCGGTCTCCTGGACAGACGCCGAGAGCACGCCCGCGAACAAGCAGCCGCACCAGGCGGCCAAGGTCAACAGACGCATGAATTACTTCGCTTCCGACTTTTTCTTCGCGGCGTTCTTCGCGGCTTTCGCCTGACGCTCCCGGTGCGTCCGCTCGCCCGTCGCATCGGGGTCGTCCACCTCGGGCACCTTAAGTTCGGTGCGCAGTTTCTTGAGACGCAGTTCAAGGTCTGCCTGGATGTCGGCATAGTCCGCCTGCCCGGCGAAGCTCTTCAGCTCCAGCGGGTCCTTCGTGGAGTCGAAGAGGTCCACGGCGTCGTGGCCCGTGCCATAGTAGTGGACGAGCTTATAGCGGTCCGTGATGATGCCGTAGTGCGGCGAGACGTGGTGAGGGTCGGGGTATTCGTAATAGTGGTAATAGAACTCCTTGCGCCAGTCGGCAGGAACCTGTCCGGCCAAGAGCGGCCGCAGGCTGCGTCCTTGCATGTCCGCCGGGGCGGCGACGCCCGCCATGTCGAGGAAGGTCTGGGCGAGGTCGACGTTCGAGACGAGAGACTTGTTCACGGAACCGGCCGGGGTCACCCCCGGCCAGCGCACGAGCAAGGGCGTACGGACGGACTCTTCGAAGATCCAACGCTTGTCGAACCAGCCATGCTCGCCGAGGTAGAACCCTTGGTCGGAAGAATAGACGATGATGGTGTTCTCCATCAGCCCTTCATCCTCCAGAAACTTCAGCATCCGTCCGACGTTGTCGTCGACCGACTTCACGCAGCCGAGGTAATCGTGCATGTAGCGCTGGTAGCGCCACTTCACGAGGTCACGGCCCTTCGGCGCGGCCTTGCGGTAGGCTTCGTTGATGGGGTTATAGAAGGCGTCCCAAGCCTTGGCTTGTTCGGGGGTGATGCCCGGAGGATGGACGAGCTTCATATCCAGTTGATTGATGGTCTCCGCGAGGGTCATGTCCTGATCGCCCACCGAAAACGCTCGGTCCTTATAATCATCGAACAAGGTCGAGGGCTCCGGATAGACGCGGCCCTTATCCCAACCGAGGTCCTGCAGGTTAGGCGACCACTCGCGGTGCGGGGCCTTCTGCTGGCACATGAGCATGAAAGGCTTGGATTTATCGCGGGTCTTGACCCAGTTCATCGACAAATCCGTGGTGATGTCCGTCACGTAGCCGGAGGTCTTCACGACGCCCTGTGCGGTCTTCATCGGCGGGTTGTAGTAGATGCCCTGGCCTTGCAGGATCTGCCAATAGTCGAACCCTTGGGGGTCGCTGTTCAGGTGCCACTTACCGACCAGGGCCGTTTGGTAGCCGGCGGCCTTGAGTAGCTTCGGGAAGGTCGTCTGCGCGCCGTTGAAGACGGAGTTGGTGTTGTTGTAGAAGCCGTTCAGGTGGGAATACTTGCCGGTGAGGATGACCGCGCGGCAAGGGCCGCAGATCGAGTTAGTGACGAGCGCCCGATCGAAGCGCATGCCTTCCTTGGCGATGCGGTCGATGTTCGGGGTCTGGATCAGCTTCCGCTCGTCGCCGTAGGCGCTGATCGCCTGGTAGGCATGGTCATCGGAGAAGATGAAGACGATGTTCGGCTGCTTCGGCGGCTGGGCGGCCGATGCGGACACGACGCAAAGCAGGAGCAGGCAAAGGCGCGAGAACATAGGGGGCGGGGGTACTCCACTGTGGTTGCCCGGTAGGATATTACAAGGAAACGTCTGGGAACACTCGTGGCCAGTCGCTGTCCCTTGGGCATGCGTCCCTTGCTCGCCTTCATGGCCCTCTGGGCTGGCTTGGCTAGCGCCGCGCCGGACGCCACGCCTTACCCGGTCAAGCCGAACGCCAAGGGCCTGCAGGTCCAGATGGTCGACGACGCCGTGGCCCTCGGCATCCACCATGCCGGGCTGAACATCAACCTGCCCTCCCTGCTCTCCGTCACCCCCAAGCCCGGCCAACCCACGCTCACGGTCGATGGGTTCACCTTCAGCTTCAACGAAGGCTACGCCCAAGGCCTCGACCGGACGATCAAGGGTCTAGCGGACAAAGGCATCGTGGTGAACCTGATCCTGATCACCTACCGCACGAAGAATCCGCGCCTGCGCGAACTCGCCATCCATCCACAGGCTAGCGAAACGGAGGGCTCAGTGATGGCCGCCAACACCGTGACGCCGGAAGGCCGCGCTTGCTACCAAGCGGTGACGGAATTCATCGCCGCACGTTGGTCTGGCGCCGACTCCTCCCATGGCCGCGTCTGGGGCTGGATCATCAGCAACGAAGTCAACTCACACTGGCAATGGCATCAGATGGGGCCGGCGACGACCGCGCAGGTAGCCGCGCAATATGAAGACCAAGTCCG
>JBEGRN010000130.1:0-11510 GCA_041180425.1 Verrucomicrobiota bacterium | reverse complement strand
GATGGCGCCCGCGGTCTGGCCGTCCAGGTCGAGCATGCCTGCGCGCCGGGCGCGCTTGGTGAGGGTGAACTTGAAGATGGGGTCGTCGCCCTGGCGCTGCAGGACTGCGACCTCGCGCGCCCAGTTGGTGAGGTCGGCGGATCCGGCGCCGGCGCCGGTCTCCTGCAGCACCGGGTTCAGCTGGTTGCGGAGCCAGTGGCTCATGAAGGCCTGGTCGCTGATGTCGTCGCCGGCATAGGACAGGAGCGGGTCGGCGATGAGGAGGTCGGCCTTGTGCTTGACGATGATCGAGCGAGCGAGGCGGATGAACTCGGAGCCGGTGCGGACGGTCTCGTCGTAGAATCGGACGTTGGAGTCGAGGGTGGCCAGGTCGGAGCGGGGGATGGCCATGCCTTGGATGACGCCGCGGAGGGCCTCGGCCATGTCGCCGCGGTCGTTCTCGGCCTGAATGAAGGCCACGCGGAGCGGCTTGATGGGCTGGATGCCGAAGAAAGGGCGGCCGAGGGCGCAGGTGAGGCCGAACTGCATCGCGAACGATGACTTGCCGACGCCGGACTGGCCGACGATGACGAGCGAGCCTCCGCGGCAGAGCCAGCGGTTGCCGAGGACGTTGTTCGGGTCCTGGTCGACGTTGTACTCGAGCAGCTCGGCCGGCGTGGCGGGTTCGGCCAGCTCGGACTGGTCGCGCCAGTCGATCCACTCGGCCCAGTCCTGGGCGCCGATGTTGAGGGCCACCAGTCGCTGCTCGGTGCCGTCGCGGAGGATGCCCGGCAGGCGCGAGAACCGGCTGGGGTTCTTGTTGGACTCGCACGGTGCGTGATCGGAAAGGAACTCGTACACGGAGTCGCGGCGCTGCTCCCACTCGCGCTTGTCGCCGGCGTCGACGCGCACCCAGGCGTGCAGGCTGCGCCCGCCGGAGTCGATGACCGCGGCGATGGGCAGGTTGCACTGCGTGATGATGGCCAGCTGCTCGTCCTTGGGCTTGTCGTCGAACTCGATGAGGACGTGCCGGTACTGGGCGACGTTGGAATCGCTGCCGTCGTAGCGGTCGGGCGTGGTGGGGTTGATGCGGATCCAGGCGCCCTGCGGCTTGCCGTCGAAGATGTCGTTGCGGTCGCCGGCGAAGTGCTCCTCGAGCCAGCGCGAGACGGGCATGAAGGTGCCGGAGTTCGCGGGGAACCACTTGTCGCGGTCCTCGTCGTGGCGGGCCTCGGTGGCGATGCAGACCCAGTCGGTCGGCAGGAAGAGGGAAGAGAGGAACTTCCGAGTGGCTTCATAGCCGGCGGGCATGGCCTGCGCGGGATGCGCCGGTGCGGCGGTGCGCTGCACGATGAACTTGCCGGAGGGGCTGACGCAGCTGGGCCGGCGCGGCGTGTCGTTCTGGATGAGGAAGCCGGCGGGCTTGTCGTGCGGCTTGCGGATGGCCTCGTCGATCTTGTGGGCCAGTTCGCGCTCGCTCCAGGGGGGCCGGCAGCCGGCGTTGTATTCGCGCAGAAGTGCGAGCGCCTGCTCCCTTGGGAGAGAAAAGCCGTGGCAGAGCGCCACGGCTACGGTGTAGGTCTGGGAGTGGCCTCCCGCGCCGGAGATGGCCGGCGGGCAGGTCGCCAGGTATCGCCTGGCACGGTCGAGGAGAGTCATGTTGGGTGCTGTCGTTCGAGCTTGTGAAGGTGGATGACGATTGCCTGCAGGGTGGTGACGAAGAACGCGACGTGGCCTTCCTCGAGGTCGTCCTCGCCGAGGACCGCCTCGAGTGCCACGACCGAGCGGATCAGCAGCTGGCGCTGCTCCGCGATGATGCGGTCACGTTCTGCGAGTGCGTTTTTTACCATCGGGAAGAGTGACCCGGCGGCGGATCTCTTCGTCGGAGGGCAGCCTTGGCTTGCGCCGGAAGATGCGGTCGAAGTTGGAGCCTCGTTGATCTCGCGGCGGATGTGCTCGGCCAGCTCCTGCACGCTCTTGTAGTCGTGCCCGTGCTTCAGGACGGAGCGCAGGTGCTGGTCGATGTCGTAGAGCGCGACCCAGGCGTTGTGCGCGTGGACGGCGCGGACGTGTTCGTCGTGCTCCTCCGGCAGCTGAAACTCGATGGTGGCTTTCACGTCTGCGCCTCCTTGTTTTGGCGTAAGTCTTCGCGTTTTTTTGAAAACGCGCTGGCATTGATCTTCGACGGTTTCAAGTCTCTCTGGGCTGGTAAAATACAAGGTGCTATCTCGGGCGTAGTAACCCTCCTCTTCGTCGTATTTGCGGGCCACCACGCGGATCAGCACACAGTCGATTTTCTTCACGGCTGCGCCTCCTTCATCGGTTCGTTTTCTGGCCAATACCCGACGACCATGCGCCCGTGCTCCGCGACGACGCGGAACCGCCCGCGCTTGGCCAGCTGCCGCAGCGCGATGGCGTCGGTGGTCAACGCACCTGAGTCAGTGACGAGCGTGCCGGCGACATGGCCGTTGTAATCGCGAATCGCGGTGCCGGTGTGGCAGTGCTGACGCGCCAGATCTTCGACCAAGTTGAGCAGCGCGGCGTTCTCCTGCTCGAGCGCCGCAAATTTCACCTCGCGGCATTCGCACGCGAAGTGATGGGTGACGCATTCCTTCATGGCCGGCCCTCCTGCTGGCGCAGCGTGGCCGTGCGGATGCGGCGGGCCATGAATCGGTCGTAGCCATCCGAGATCTCTCGGTACAGCTGCATGGTGGATACGGCCGCGGCCGGCCGGCGTTCGCGCTTCTGCGTGGTGGCGCGCTCCCACTTGTACGTGTTGGCCTCCTTGTTCATGCCGCAGCCTCCGGCCGCGTGCCCGACTGCGCCCACTCGTAACAGAGCAGGTAGCCGTGAGCGTCGATGATGTTGTCCGCCTTGTGCGCGTGAACCTCGCGGGCCAGCTTCAATCCGACCATCATGAGGATGGCCTCCTGCGCGGTGATGTCGCGCTTCAGGATCGGGTTCAGGATGCCGCTCCAGATCTTGGCGACCTTGGCGTAGTCGTCGGCCGGGTTGCCGTAGCTTGCGTTTCGGTCGCCCAGCACCAGCTGCATGGCGGTGTCGGCGTGCGTCATGGCGAGTGTCCCCGTTTCGCCTCGAACTTCTCGAAGGCCTTCATGCCGTCCTTCAACAGCTCGATGGACGCCCAGATCTTTTCGCCGTCCGCGGCGTGGCAGGTGCCGATGTAGTTGGGCCGGCGCATCAGGCCTTCCTCGTTGGTCTCGATCTTGTCGAGTAACGCGAACAGGCCGGCGGCGCCCTGGTGCATCTTCGCGGCGGCGTCGTGCAGCTTCTTCATGCGACGGCCCTCCGCTTGTAGTAACTGACGCGAACGCGAAGGCGCTGAATCATGACCTTCTGCTTCTGCAGCTTCTCGGTCAGCGCGTGGATCTCCGACTGCCAGGGCGCGTCGCACCTCGGCTTCTCGTTTTCGTGCGAAAGGTTGACCAGCCTCTGCTGCAGGTCTTCGACCTGCTGCAGGTGCTCGGCGGCCTGCTGCTTGATGGCGGTGTTGAGCCGCGAGGGCCGGACCAGCATGAGGTCAAGCCGACTTAGGAGTTTGTTGATCGTGTGCATGGGAAGAAAACGGGTGCTTGCCGGCGACGATGTTCCAGATCGTCGCGTGACTGCGGTTAAAGCGTTCCTCGAGCTGGGGGCGTGTAACGGATCCGCTGCGCCAGAGGGCCAGGATCTTGTCGTGCTCCTCCTGCGTCATGAGGCGGCGCTGCTGCATCTTGAACGTGCGCGGAGGACGCACGGAGCCTGGTTCCTGGACGGTCTCAATCTGCTTGGCGTATTTCTCGAACAGGTACTCCACCGCCCGCATCACCTCGGAGGCCGGGTGCTCGCGAAGAGGTCGAGTTGGACTTCTGTCGAGGGGATGGCGTGGGGACATGGGAAGGCGGAGTTGATGAGCTGCACGACCCTTCGGTCCCAGCAGCGCGGGCAGTATCCGTCAGGCGGCGGCGGCGGTCTCTCGGTTGAAGGTGACGCTGTATCCAAGTTTCTTGTATGTCTTCCAGCGGGCGAACCACTGGCTGTGGGCCAGCCCGGCGCCGCGGTCGTTGAAGTCGTGAACGGTGCCAAACTCCTTGCCGGCGTGCGGGCGCATCACGCGGCCGGCGCGCTGCTCGATCTTGCCGGCGGAGCGCCCGCCGGAGGCGAGCACGAGCACCGAGGCCCGCGGCACGTCGAGGCCCTCGTCGGCCAGGCTGGTCGCGATCATGCAGCGCAGCGTGCCGTCGCGGAAGGCGTCGATGGCGGCCTTGCGCTTCGCCTTGCCCAACTTGGCGTGAACGAGCTGTGAGCCAGGGATCCGTTCCTGCAGCTGCTCGCCGTGCTCCACGGTCGACACCAGCACCAGCACCGAGCCCCCGGAGCGCGTGGCCAGCTCGACGATGCGGTCGTTGCGGCCGGCGTTGGCGCGGATGGCCTCCGCGGTGAACTGCCAGCGTGCGCGGCGCTCATGCTCGGCCGGATCCACGAACGGGTAGCGGCGGCACCGGCGCAGGGTTTCCTCCGCGGTCTGCCGGTCGATCCAGTCGTTGAACATGCCGGTGACGTCCAGGTCGTGGACAATGACGCGGCCCTCGGTGATCGAGCCGCCGGCCTGTACCTCCTCGCGGGGCACGACGTGGAACTCCTTGAAGAACCCACGTAGCTTGTCGTCGCGCTCCTGGTCGCCGGCCCAGGGAGTCGCGCTGAAACCCCAGATGATGCCGCGGGCGCGGCCGACCGTGGCCGACCATGTCGCCGCCGGCATGTGGTGAGCCTCGTCGACAATGACGAGATCCGCGGTTGAGCAGTCGGGCTGCGCCGCGACGCAGTGCGCCGCGATGTGCAAGTCAAAGAGGGCTGCGGCCGTCTCGGCCTGCTGCACCTGCTCGCGGGTGTTGGCCAGCCAGGTGATGCGTGCGCCGAACGGGAACCGCTTCGCGGCTGCGGCTGCTGCCATGATGGTCTTGCCGCTGCCGGCCGGCGAGACGATGAACCCGCGTGTCTTGTCCTGCAGGAACTGAACGGCGTCCTGCTGATAGGGTCTCAGCTGCATGAAAGTGTGCGCGTTGACCAGCCGCGCCCCTGGGGTAGCTCAGAACTCCTCGTCTGCGGCACCCGCCGCGGCCGAGTAACGCTTCACGCGCAGGACCGACTTCTGCTCGCCGTCCTTCACGTATGTTTCCGCCTCGAGCCGCACCTGCAGGCGCTGGCCGACGAACTGCTCCAGGAATCCGTTGAACGATTCGCGCTTTGACAGATCCAGCTGCGTGCCGTCGTCGATATGAACCTTCGGGCACGCCGCCAAGATCTGATTCAGGCGCCACCAGGCGGCTTCCTTGTTGTAGAAGGTGTCGCTGACGACGCAGGCGTCGTCGGAGCGCATCACCAGTTTGACGATGGCATCACCCTTCGGCGTGATGGCCGGCTCGGCCTTCACGACTTGGACGGTGTAGACACCGGGCTTGTCGAACGATTTGACCGACGCGGAGGCGCGGTCGACGGTGAACATGGCGGGCATAAATCAGGCGGCTTTCTGGTTGTGCCACTTGGGCAGGGTTAGGGTTTCGACCTCGCGGCTGTACGCGGGCCAGGAGTTGAACTCGCAACAGGAGGCGATGGCCCGCAGCTGCTGCTGCATCTGCATGTCAGCGAGCGTGAGGTCGCCCTCGTCGAGCCGGTAGACGGCGACGGCAAACGGGGCCTCCTTCTCGACCGCAATCAGCATGAACGGCAGGTCGCCGCGGCCCTGGAGCTTCAGCATCCGCCGGTAGTGCGCTGCCTGCAGGTCGTAGCGGTAGTTGGCCACCGACTTGGCGAATCCGGCCGGCGAGGCGTCCTCGGTTGTCTTCAGGTCGACGATGGCGTTCTCGCGCACCCAGTCCATGCGGGCCTTGAGCGGCAGGCCGGTCTCAATGCACTGGTTAAAGACCGACACCTCGGCGGTGCCTTCGCCCAGCAGCGCAGAGGCCGCGGGGTGAATACGCACCGAGTCGCGCATGGCAGAGAGCTGCTCGCGCTCGTCGTTCGTGATGATCTCCTTGCCGGCGTTCTGCCCCTGAAACTGCTCCCAGATGCTCTTCCCCTCCTTGGTGCGGCGGTCAACGATTGGCGCGACGGCGGTGGTGGAGCCGAACAGGTCGGGCTGCAGGACGGCTAGGTGCGTGAGCGTGCCCAGCCGCATGGCGGGCGTCTGCTCGGGCGGGGCGGTGAGCCAGGCCTTCAGGTGCGCCGGCGAGCGCATGGCCTGCTTGATCGCGCTGAACGAGTATGCCTGGTCGGCGTGATACTGGTCCGCCGGCAGGTTGTTGTAGATTCCAGGTTTCATCGGGGTCACTTGTTGATCGCCTCAAGAAAGGCCTTGGGGTTCGCGATGACCTTGGCCGCGAGCGCCTCGGGCATGTCGCGGAAGTTCTGCTCCGCGGTGATGTGGCCCTTCGCCACCAGGTAGGCGTTCGCCTTGTCCGCGTGCGACTCGAGGATCGACTCGAGCTTGGCCAGGTGGCGTGTAGACGCCGAACACCACCTGCGGCGCCAGCAGTCGCACCGCCTCGGACACGACGCGGGCGGTCAGCATCTGGCGCGGGAACTTGCGCCAGTTGTCCTTCAGCTTGCCGTCGCGGCCAGTGGCGACGCCGTTGCTCATGAACTCCTCGAGCGTGGCGCGGAAGGGCAGGGAGTTGCCGCCCAGGGTGAACGTCGCCTCGACGACCTTGTCGTCGCGCCGGGTCCACTTGACCGTGCCGCCGGAGAGCTGGAACTTGGCCAGCATGGCGTCGGCGCGCATCGAGAGCTTTCCCTCGATGACGTGATACGTCTTCGCCAGCTCGAGCGGAGCCTTGCGCTCGGTCATGCACTGGAGGGCCAGTACCTGGCCTTGCTCGATCTTCTGGCAGCCGAACATGCCGGAGGTGGCGATCATCTCGCCGAGGCGCTCGACCGCCTGGAGCGGGTCGTGCATCCTGTTGTAAACGTCGCCGTCCTGCTGGACGGGCGCGTGGACGGTCAGTGCCGTCGTATGGGTCTGCGTATTATTCATGGGGAGAGACTGGAAACTGGGCGTGCTGTAAAAACGGGCGGGCACTGGGGAGATGCCCGCGGGGTCGGTCGTCCGCTTAGCGGGGGCTGGCCCCGCTTTGCGTTCGGGCGAAGTCGAGGATCAGGAGCGCATCGGCCGTCTTCAGGGTGACGTCGATGGTCGGAAACCGGCGGGCCGCCTCGGCCTTGAGCTTGTTCTTCCACTCGGTCGTGCTCGCGCACTCGCGCTTGGTGCCGAGGCGAAAAAACTTCTGCCAATCGTGCGGCTTCGTGAGGATGACGCGCAGGCCGAGCGCCGTGGCCGCGCCCTCGATGTAGCCGTAGTTCTTGAAGAGTACCGCGGTCGTGCTCGAAGGGATGGCCTTCCCGACGAACTTCGGCACGTCCTCGATCCAGATCTCGGGATGATGCGTACCGACGACGAGCGAGCGCAGCAGGTCGATCACGTCGGTGATGGCCTCGGGCATAGCGGAGGCGCCGAGCTGGCCGTCGCGATCCCACGCGATGCCGCCGGAGGCGCCAGGGTCGACTGCGACCAGGAGCTTCATCGACCGTCCCTCCAGAGAATGCCCATCGCCTTTGCGGTGCAGAGGCAGAGGAGCACGCCGGTCGCGACCAGCGCGGTCTTTGTCGTGACGCCGAGGCCCACCGCCACCAGCGCGATGCCGCAGCCGAACACGGTGATGAGGACGAAAAAGAGTTTGGTGTCGGCGTTCATGCCGCGTGGGGGTAGAAGGTCTTGCGCTGCTCGCGCTCGAGGGCTGCCTTGAGTGACCGGAGTGAATACCGGCCCTTTGCGCATGCGCGCACCTGGTGCTGCTTGCGCCACCGGAGGAAGGCCCGCTCAGGGTTGGCCAGGTGATCCTTGCCGATGAACGCGATGGCCTCGCGGACGTTCAGCACGTCGCGCAGCGGCGCCGGCTGGCGCTCGGCCTGCAGCTCGACCACACGGCGAGCGATAGCGTCGATGTCCTCCGGCGTGAGCATGTCACTCGATGTCCGTGAGGATTTCCTTGCCGCGGATCAGGAACTCGACGGCCGCGGCGACGGTGAAGAACGCGACGGCGACAACGGCAAAGATGCCGGCGATGACGGTGATGACTGATTTCATATTTATGAATTAACGGGCACGAAGAGTGAGCACTCCGCGCTTCAACGAGATTTCCCTCGCGAGAAGTCGCTCCACCAATTCGGAGAGCGAGCAGTTGTACCTCTCGCGGGCTGCCTCGAGGGCGTCCGCTTTGAGGCGGGGATTCAGATACAGGTTCGTGGGTTTTCCGGTGCGTCTCATCGGGGAATCCAGTAGTGAACGCGCAACCGAATGCGCATTAGTGTGCGCACACTCAAGAAAAAATTGACGGCGCGCACCGGTATGCGCATAACGGCCCCAGTGAAATCGTTTCGAATTAAGCCGGAGCGCCGCAACCGGCCGACCAACCTGACCCTTGATCCGCAGATCAAGGAGCAGGCGATTGCGCTCGCACGGGAGCTGGGCTACCGATCACTCAGTGAGTGGGTGGCCGAGCTGCTGCAGAGCGAGATTACGAGGAACGCTTCGCTCTTGAAGACGGACGCGCTGGCGCGAGCAGCCGGCGGACGCGGCGGTCGTACTCGGAAAGTTCGACGCGAGACAAGTAGGTGAGCGCGAGGCGTAGGGCGGCGCGATAATTTACCGCATCAGGCGTCGCTGGGATTTTGTAACGCAAGTGCATGGCGAGGGGTTGGAGCGAATTTCGCTCTCCCGTTCCGGCAAGTACGGGAAATGCGTATGTCGCAGCTGAATCACCCAACAATACCTAGCAGCGTGGGACACTAGCTGTCCCAGCCTATGGCTTTAGCGCAAAAAATTTGTCTGCTTCAGCCTTGGTCGTCAGCCCGCGGTAATGGCGGTACAGCATCGTCGGGTTGCCGTTGTGGCCGAGCCAGACGGCCACCTGGCCGGGGTTGTTATTCAGCCCCATCGCGTAGGTCGCGAACGAATGTCGCAGGCCGTCCTGTTTCCACTTACCGAGGCCGCTGGCCAACTTCGCTGCGCCGATCACCGTGCGGATGTTGTGGGGCGACACCGTGGCGGCACGATCCTCCGGCGTGAGCCACGCCCAGATTGTTTCGGGCAAGCCCTCAATCAGCCGAGCTTGTCCAGTCTTGGAGATCTCCGCCGGTACGCGGACCAGTTTTTCTCTGACGTTAACGTGCTCCCACTTGAGCCACTCCTTGCGCTCGCCAGCGATCTCCTCGGGGCGAATGCCCGCGAACAGCATCAGGGCGACGGCGCTGCGGTAGGACTGCGGAACTCCGCTGAGGATCTTGGCGCAGGTTTCAACCTCGAGGAATTTCTTGGAACCGTCCGCCGTTGCCGACGGCGCCTGGAACGTGAGCCCCTCGGTGATGATGCTGTTCACGTAGGAGGGATCATGCTGCTGCGCGTACCGCCACAGGGCGCGGGCGGCGCGGGCGGTGGCCGCTCGAGCGGACATGCCGGAGCTTGATTGCTCCAGCCACTTCTTGAACTCGCCCTTGGAAATGCTGTCGATGATGTGCTCGCCGAAGTGGGCCACGATCACGTTGAGTCGCTCCTCGTACCAATCGAACGTGGCCGGCCGGCAGCCCTCGTTCAGGCGACTGCGAAGAAACTCGTCGGCCACCTTGGCGACCGTCACGTTGGGCTTCGGAGCGCGTTTTCCGAGAGCGATGCGAGCGGCCTGCTCCAGCGTGATTCCGACCGGAGCAAGGAGGGCTAAAGCTGCCCGTGCGTCGTTGCGTTGGCTGGGCGTGAGGGCGAGGGTCACGTTCATGGGACTTGATTTCTAGTTAGGTTGGTCCGACCTACCTGACTCCGAGTTCGGCTGGCGGCAAAAAGGTAGGGTACTTCAGAGGGGGGAAATGTCACCGAAATTTCCTTTCCACTTTTGTAAGTGGCACAAAAAAACCCCCTCTGAGAGGGGGCTTTTTTACGTAACTGCTTGGCGGAGAGGGTGGGATTCGAACCCACGGTACCCTTTCGGGCACGCCTGATTTCGAGTCAGGAATTGAGCGTCTGATTGTCAACGAGTTACGCGGCGGCCTTGTGTTGGTTTTCTGACTTTAGGCGCTTTGCCTCCAGAAAATGGCCGTGCGCCGTCTCCGAGATCCGAAAAGACCGATGGCATTTTTTGCACTGCATGCCGTACCGTTTCGTGCCGTCGGCGGTGACTCGGACACCGCGTTGGACAAACACTTCCAGCGAAGCGCACGCCGGGCAAGACCACTTGTCCTTGCCGGCCAGCACGCCGGCGTGCGTCTTGTGCGAAACGTGCGGCGCCAGCTTGGCGTAGACCTTCTCCAGCATCGCGACGTCCCGTTTGCAGTACCGCACCATGCGCTGCAGAGCGTCTTCATCGCGCTTCAGCACGACGGCCTTCCACAGGCCGAACTCGGCCTTGATCTTGCCGCCGACGCCCAGGAACTCGCCGAGGTAGTCCAGCCGGTTGCTGTTGAAGAGGAACCTGCGCCTGGCCCACTGCAGCGTGTCGACAGTCTTGTAGTCGGGAAAAGTCCGCAGTCCGTGATGAACGCAGCGGGCCTTTACCCAGGGCAGGTCGAAGTTATCGCCGTTGTGGGCCACCAGCTCGTCAGCGCCGGCGGCGACCTTCAAGAACTCCTCCAGCATCGCCCGGTCGTTCTGGTTCTTGTCCCAAGTCAGTGCGTGAACCTTCGCTTCACCTTCCCACTTGTAGCCGATGCAGATGATGGCGCGTTCGTGCAGGATGTTGTCGTGGTCGATGTTGATTTTGTACCCCGTGCGCCACGAAAGGACGATGTTCGGGGACGTCTCGATGTCCCAGAAAAGCCGCCGGAGCTTCGTCCCGCGGAGGTTCACTTACGTGAGTACCGGCTGCCAAACCACCAAAACAGGGCCGTGAACGCGCCGAAGGTGATCTCGCCGAGCATCTGCTGGCGGGCGGCCTCGGGCGAGACGCTAAACACGTAGACCAGCACCAGCAGCAGCGCCCAGGTCAGGCCGGGCCGAGTGAAATTACGGAACGCATCGACGCCGAGGTAGACGTTCGCGATGAGCGGCGAGGCGCTTGCAGGAATCTGCATGGCGCCGGCGTTCTCCTGGCTCTTCGCGAAAGCGTTCCAGGCTGCCTCGCGCTCGGCGGCCTGAACTTTGGCATTGAGCAGCATGATCTCGACCTCGGCGTCCTTCTTCTTACGCCAGGTCTCGAAGACCGAGGTACCGAGGTGAAGCAGGCTGCCGAAGATGCCGCCGCCGGCGGCGTTGAAGAGGATGTCGGTGATGCTCACTTAACCTTCCTTTCGATCATGCGTTGAGATTCCTCGAGGGAGTTGGCCACGCCTACGAGTATGCCGACTGGCGAGTAAACGCGGTACTTGCCGCCGGCTTTGTTGACGACGTTGAACCCGACATTGCTGCGGTAGACCGTGCCGTTTGGCATGGCCTCGGGCTGTAGGCTAACAAGCCTGCCGGATAAATCCGGCATGAACTGCGCTTGGCC
>JBEGRN010000129.1:0-5630 GCA_041180425.1 Verrucomicrobiota bacterium | reverse complement strand
TATCATGACCCTCGTCTCCCTGGCCTCGGACAAGGACCAGGAACGTAGCCGTAAGCGGAAGCACCGGAGTTTCCTCGTGCTCCTTGGGGTCTTCGGGACCGCCCTACTCTTCGGGGACGGGGTCATCACCCCAGCCATCTCCGTGCTCTCGGCCTTGGAAGGCGTGAAGGAAGCCAACGACAACCTCCACGGGCCCCTGACGGAACGGCAACTGAGCATCCTCATCCCCGCCGCCGCGGTCGCGATCTTGTTCGGCATCTTCTGGCTGCAGAAGCGAGGTTCCGGGAAGGTCGGCATGTATTTCGGCCCCATCACCCTGCTCTGGTTCCTCTGCATCGGCGCGACGGGCCTCGGCGCCCTCTTCGAACACCGCGAACAGCTCCCCGCGGTCCTTTCCTCCTTCAATCCCCTCCAAGCGGTGGGCTTCATGCTCGAGCACCCGGCCCTCGGGATGATCATCCTCGGGGCGGTGTTCCTGTCCGTCACCGGCGCCGAGGCGCTCTATGCCGACATGGGGCACTTCGGCCAACGCCCCATCCGCGCCGGCTGGTATTTCATCGTCTTCCCGCCTGGGCGCTCGCCGAACCCGTCGCCACGTTCGCGGTCACCAACGGCGTCGACGGCAAGGCCCACCTGGTCCACGAAATCAACCCGTTCTTCAACCTCGCCCCCAACTGGGCGCAGATCCCGCTGGTCATCATCGCGACGCTGGCGGCCATCATCGCCTCGCAGGCCCTCATCGCCGGGGCGTTCTCCACGACGATGCAGGCCATCCAGCTGAACTTCCTGCCGCGCATGCGCATCGAGCAGACGTCCGATGAGGAATCGGGCCAGATCTACATCCCCATCGTCAACTGGATGCTGATGATCGGGTCGATCTACCTCGTCCTGCAGTATAAGAGCTCTGAGCACCTGGCCAGCGCTTACGGCATCGCCGTCAGCCTGACGATGCTGGTCACGACCATCCTCTACGGACAGTTCCTGCACCGGAAGTTCAACTTCCCCATGGTGGCGTCCTATGTGCTGGTCGCGCCGCTGATCCTGATGGAGCTCTTCTTCGTCGCCGGCAACCTCCCGAAGATCTTCGAGAGCGGCTGGCTACCGTTGGCCGCCGGATTCTTGGTCTACTACATCATGTCGGTCTGGAACAAGGGCCGCATCGTGATGCGCAACAAGCTGGCGGAATCGAACTTCGGGGAGACCAAGGGCGGCTCCACCGACGATGAGTTCATCAACTTCATCGACAGCGTCGAGGAGCGCTTCTCCAAGGGCAAACTCAGCCGCGTCAAGGGCACGGCCATCTACCTCGCCGGCACGACGAATTCGGTGCCGATGGCCCTCGCCCATAACCTCAAGCACAACAAGTCGCTCCACGACCACATCATCGTGGTGACCCTGACGGTCGACGAAGACCGCGCGGTCGTGCCCCGCTCGGAACGCGTGAAGTTCATGCAGCGCGGCCCGAAGTCGTGCAAGCTGGACAGCCACGAGGAGTTCCCCCCGGTCCTCCGCGTGACGGGCAAGTTCGGCTTCCGCGAGCAGCAGGACATCTTCCCGGTGCTCCGCGCGGCCTACGAAGAGCTCGGCATCAGCCCCCAGGAGCTCGAGATCACCTACTTCCTCAGCCGCGAGACCATCGTGCGCGACACGTCCCGCAACTTCTCGCTCAACGCGGTGCAGGAAAAGCTCTTCGAGGTGCTCAACCGCAACGCCCTCTCGGCGACGGCCTACTTCAACCTCCCGCCCGGCCGCGTGGTCGAACTCGGGATGCAGGTCGAACTCTGAGCGCTCAGCGCGCGGGGGCTTCGACGCGGAAGACGAAGGCCTGCTCGCACGGGTGGTTCTCCTCGTCGGCCATCTCGCGCGGTGTCTCGATCACGCACACGGAACCGAGCTGTTCCCAGGGCAGCGGGTCCGGCCAGCCGAGCATGGTGATGCGCGAGCCAGGCGCGGGCCGGAGGACTTTTGAACGGACCTGCTTGCCCGGCCAGCCGTCGCTGATGAGGTAGGTGACGCGTCCGTCCAGCGAACGCGTGAAGGTGAAGTTGCCCTCGCGTGGACCCGCGGGGCGGACGCGGGTCAGCGCCTCGGCGTTCACGTTTAACCAGGTCTCGACGTATAGGAAATGCTCGGACTGCCTCGGGTCGGTCGGGGTCAAGGCATGGTGCGGCTCGGCCTCCACCCTGCCCTCGGCGATGTCGGCGATGAGCGCGCGCAAGGCGTCCTGCTTGGTCTCGGGGAGCGAGCGGCAAGCGGCCAAAAGCAAAACAGCCACCGGAATCCAGATGGCTGCTCGCGACTTCATGGGCTGAGCTTACTTCGCGCCCTTGCTCTTGGCGACCAACGCGTAGAAGCGGTCGAAGAGCACGTCGGCGTCGTTCGGACCAGGGCCGGCTTCCGGGTGATACTGCACAGAGAAGACGGGCTTATCCTTGAGGCGCAGGCCGGAGACGGTGTTGTCGTTCAGGTTGATTTCGGTGACGACGGCGCCGCAGCGGTCGAGCTCCTCGGCCTTCGAGGCGAAGCCGTGGTTCTGGGCGGTGATCGAGACGCGGCCTTCTTCGGTGTTCTTGACGGGCTGGTTGCCGCCGCGGTGGCCAAACTTCAGCTTATAAGTGGTGGCGCCGATGGCGTGCGTGATGATCTGGTGACCCAGGCAGATGCCGAAGACAGGGTACGTCTGGATGAGGTCCTTGACGGCCTCGTGCGCGTACTTGAGGGCTGCGGGATCGCCCGGACCGTTCGAGAGGAAGACGCCGTCCGGATTGTAGGCGCGGATGACGGCGGCCGGGGTGGTCGCCGGGAAGACCTGCACGTCAAAGCCCGAAGCGACGAGGCGACGGAAGATGGAGGTCTTGGCGCCGAAGTCGTAGGCGGCGATGCGGTAGCGCACCGGGCGGTCCTTCGGCTTGTTGAGGTGGGTGCCCGGGACCGTGAAGGCTTCGCAGTCGCCCGCGGTGGCGTTGTAGTTGTAAGCGGCCTTGCAGGTGACTTCCTTGACGAAGTCAGCGCCGACGGTGCCAGTCCACGCACGGGCACGCTTGAGGGCTTCCTCGTCGCTCAGGCCTTCCGTGGAGAGGCAGGCCTTCATCACGCCCGAGGAGCGCAGCTTCTTGGTGAGGGAGCGGGTGTCGATGCCCTCGATGCCCGGGATGCCGTACTTCTTCAGCCAGGTGCTGAGGTCGGTGGTGGCGCGCCAGTTCGAGACGATGGGCGAGAGTTCGCGGACCACGAAACCCGCGACATGCGGACGAGCCGACTCGAGGTCCTCCTCGTTGACGCCGTAGTTGCCGATCTGCGGAGCGGTCATGGTGACGATCTGACCGAAATACGAGGGGTCCGTGAGGATCTCCTGGTAGCCGGTCATGCTGGTGTTGAACACCGCTTCGCCGCAGAGCGTGACCTCCGCCCCAAACGCCCTGCCCCGAAGAATGGTTCCATCTTCAAGAGCGAGCACAGCGTGGCGAGTCATGAGTCCGTTTTGAATGACCGAACGCCCTCCGTGTGAAGCAAAAAAGAGAACAATCGTGCAAACGACCGAACCTGGGACCTACAGACCCTTGGCGGGATCCCCGCCGAGGGGGACCGGCGGACGGGCACGGGCATCCAAAGCGTCGGCCGAATAGGGCTTATGGACCTGCCACCCAGCCCGGAAAACACCCCCGACGGCCTTAATGTGGTCCGTGATGGCCTTTAGGACGGCAGGGTTGGCCCGCTGGGACCACTCCGGGTGCAGCCAAACGTGGGGAGCCGCCCAGCGGCCACCCACGGCCTCCGTCCAACGGGCAATCGACTCCGGGGCCTCCACGATGATTTTGACCTCATCGGCCCGCTGCAGGGACTCCGCCAAGGGGAGTTTGGCCCATTTGGGGCTCAAGGTCACCCAGGCGAAACCCGGGGCGATGGGATAAGCCCCGCAGGTCTCGAGGTGGGCGGGCAATCCGACCGCCTGCAAAGCCGCCAAGAGGGGCCCAAGGTCATGGACGCAGGGCTCGCCCCCGGTGATGACGACGAACTGGGGATCCGCGGCCTTCGCCTCCGCCGCCAACTCCTCGGCGGTGGCCTTACGGACCTGCTTGGGGACATATTGAGGGTGCCAGGTCGACGCGGAGTCACACCACGCGCACTTCACGGGACAACCCTGCAGGCGGATGAAGAAGGCCTTCCGTCCGAGGTGCACGCCCTCGCCTTGCCAGCTGAGGAACGTCTCGTTGACCGGATAGTGGTCAGCCATATCAGACCTTCGGCTGGTAGCTCGCCTTGTTCTTCGTGTCCTCGTGCAGGATGATCTGGCGCACCCACGCGCGGCCCGCGGTCTCTTTACGGACCATCGGGTCGAAAGTCTCGAAGAGATGCTGCGCGATGCCTTCGGTCGAAACCGACTCGATCACCAGCGGACGGAAGAGCTTCGGGTAATCCTTGAGGAGCTGCTCGCGGATGGGGTCGGACTTCGCGAAGAGGCAGGCATGGTCCAGGTGGTCGGCGATCCACTGCTTGAGGAAACCGAGGCCGCCGAAATCGACGACGAAGCCGCGCTCATCGAGACGCTCACACCCGAACTCGATCTCGATGGCCCAGTTATGCCCATGCAGGAAGGAGCAGTGCCCCTCGTGCCGGTGCTGGCGATGGGCGAAAGGGATATCCCGATAGGTTTTGCTGCAGGTGAACATGCGCAAGGGAGGATTAGGCGAACCCCCTGCCCCGCCGCAAGGCACATTATGCCGCTCCACCCGCCCGAACGGGCCAAAAAGAGGCCTGCCGTATCCTCTACGGCAGGCCTCATCAGCCAGATAGCGCGCCTTTAGAACGTGTGCGAGAGCCCGACCGACCAGATGTCGGCCGCGTGCACAGGATTCACCAACGCCGTCGCGGACTTCGGCACATAGCTGCGGATTTCCAGCGGCTTGCTGAAATACACGTAAGCGTTCGTACCGGCGGCGACTTTATAGGTCAGGCCCGCCGCCAACGTGGTGGTGAGACCGCCGGTCTCGAGGTCTTCAGCATACTGGGCATTGACCGTCGCCTCGGTGTTCTTGTCGCGGAACTGGCGGAGCAGCGAAGCCTGCAGCGAAAACGCCAGCTGGTCGTTCACCTGGTAGCGGGCGCCGCCATTCAACGAGAGCGACGAGCCCGGTCGGAAGTGGGCGTCGGCGAGCACCGGCACTTGCGCCTGCAGCGAGACGAACTCGGTGAGTGGATTGGCGGAGGCACCGAAGTCCTTACGGATACCGGCGAGCAGGTCGGTCGAGCCCGTGCCGGGCTGAAGGTACTTACGCGACAGGCCGCCCGCGGGATCGGCGAAGAAGATGTTGTCCTTGCCGGTCGGGAGCTTGACGCCGGCGTTGACCGTGAAACCCGACCAGTTGAGGCGCGTGGCGATGGCGATGTCGCCCAGCCCGACGACCTGCTGCTGGTACTGGGTGGGGTTGGGATTGGCCAATGACGGCACCTTGTCGGTGTTGAGGCGACGCTCGATGCGCGGCACCGACAACGACCAGGTCTGACCGGCGAAGGTCGTCTCCACGGTGGCGTTGAGGATGTCGTGCGTGCCGTACCAATGGGCATGGGCCGCGTCGTTGCGCTCGGTCTGGTCGATGAAATCCAGACGCAGGTCCAAGGTGTACGCCCCC
>JBEGRN010000128.1:0-5063 GCA_041180425.1 Verrucomicrobiota bacterium | reverse complement strand
GGGTCGTGGTCCATGGTCAGTCGCGGGTCTGCGCGGCGTCGAGGTTGAGGAGGGCGAGGCAGGCGGCGGTGAGGGCCGCCTGTTCGGTGTTCTTGAGCGAGGTATCGCGCGGGCGGGCGCCCACCGCGAGCAAGGCATCCGCCGACTTCGGGTCATCCGCGTAGACCGCGCGCTGGCGCGCGAGGAGGTTCCGCAGGAGCGCCTGCTCCCGTGCGGACGGCGGGCGGCTCAAGATCAGGGCGTAGGCCCGGGCGAGGCGGGTGTCGTCGTTCGGCTGCTCCTTGCTCACGCGTTCGGCGAGGACGCGGGCGGCTTCGACCCAGGTTGGGTCGTTCAGCATGGTGAGCGCGTGCAGGGGCGAGGTCGTCTGCGTCGTGCGCACGCGGCAGGTCTGGCGCGAGGAGACGTCGAACATGTTCACCGGCGCGATCGTGCGGCGCCAGAAGGTGTAGAGGCTGCGGCGGTAGAGGTCCGCGCCCTTCGAGGTCGGGTAGGTGAAGTCGCGTTCCTTGGTGATCGCGAGGCTCTCCCAAGGCGCGGGTGGGAGGTAGGGGTAGACCGGCGTGCCGCCGACCTGCTCGTTCAGTAGGCCGCTGCTCGCGAGGGCCACGTCGCGCAGGATCAGGGACGTCAGGCGGAAGCGCGGGGCGTGGGCGAGCAGCTTGTTCTCGGGGTCCTTCGCGAGGTGCTCGGACGTGACGTGGCTGGACTGGCGGTAGGTGCGGCTCGTCACGATGAGCTTCTGCAGGGCCTTGGTCTTCCAGCCGCTTTC
This sequence comes from Verrucomicrobiota bacterium, assembly GCA_041180425.1. Lineage (GTDB taxonomy): Bacteria > Verrucomicrobiota > Verrucomicrobiia > Opitutales > UBA953 > UBA953. The sequence continues at coordinate 4,291 of JBEGRN010000128.1, read as the reverse complement.
GCGGTATTCGACGGCGAGCCAATCGAGGAGCGCGCGGTGGGTCGGCGGGTCGCTTTGCACGCCGAGGTCCTCGGAGGTGCGGACGAGCCCTTGGCCGAAGAAGTGCTGCCACTGGCGGTTGACCTGCACGCGGGCGGTCAGCGGGTGCGTCGGCGTGAAGAGCCATTGGGCGAGGCCGAGGCGGTTGGCAGGCGCGTTGGCCGGGAGCTTCGGCAGGAACGCCGGCGTGTTGAAGGTGACCTTCTCCTTCTTCGAGAGGTAGGCGCCGCGGTCGAGGATGTGCGTGTCGCGGGCGGTGGCATCGCTCATGATCATCACCCGCGGGTAGTTGTCGGAGGCCTTGAACTTGGCGATGGCGGCCTTGGCGTCGTCGATGGCCTTGAAGGCCGGGGACTTCTTCCGTTCCTCGGGGAAGACGTTCTTGTTGTAGTGCGCGAGGAGCGTCTTCTGCTGGGCGGCCGTGGGCTTGGCGCCTGGGGCGAGCAGTGTCTTCAGTTTTTCGTCCAACATGCCTTTCTTTTCCAAGGGCAGGGCCAGCCAGGCTTCGAAGGCCTTGGCTTGGAGCGCCGCGCTTTCCTTGTTCTTCGCTTCGTAGTCGGCCTCGAGCTTGGCGAGCTGGGCGGCCTGTTCAGGGGTCGGCACTTCGAGCAGCGGTTGGTCGAGGCGGAAGCGGGAAGGCCCGCCGCCGGGGACGCCACGTTCGGGGGCGTGGTTGAAGGCGTCCAGCAGGCTGTAGTAGTCCTTCTGGGTCATCGGGTCGTACTTGTGGTCGTGGCACTGCGCGCAGGCCATCGTCAGGCCGAGCCAGGTGGTCGAGACCGTGTCGACGCGGTCGAAGAGGCTCACGAAGCGCTGTTCCTCCGCGATGTTGCCGCCTTCGCCGTTGAGGATGTGGTTGCGGTTGAACGCGGTGGCCAGCTTCTGTTCCGCGGTCGCGTTGGGCAGGAGGTCGCCGGCGAGAAGTTCGGTGCTCAGCTGGTCGAAGGGCTTGTCGGCGTTGAGCTGGCGGACCATCCAGTCGCGCCAGACCCATTGGAACGTGTCGCCGTCCTGCTGGAAGCCGTTGCTGTCGGCGTAGCGCGACGCGTCGAGCCAAGGGAGCACCATCCGTTCGCCGTAGTGCACCGAAGCGAGGAGGCGATCGACTTGTTTTTCGTAGGCGTCGGGACTGCGGTCGGCGACGAACGCGGCGGTTTCTTCGGGGGTCGGCGGCAGACCGGTCAGGTCGAGCGCCAAGCGGCGGAGCAGGACCTCGCGGGGCGCTTCGGGCGAGAGGGTGAGGCCGGCTGGCTTCAGGCGGTCGGCGACGAACGCGTCAATGGGGTGCTTTTCGCCCGCGGCCGGCACGTTGGGGCGTTGCGGGGGCACGAACGCCCAGTGCTCTTCGTAGGGCGCACCTTCGGCGATCCAGCGTTTCAGGAGTTCCTTTTGCGCGGCCGTCACCGTGCGATGCGCTTCGGGCGGCGGCATGACTTCGTCCGAGTCCTTCGAGAAGAGCCGCTTGACCAGTTCGCTGCCGGCGGCATCTCCCGGGACGAAGGCCTTCTTCTGCAGCGCCTCGGCGCGGACGTCCAAGCGCAGCTTGCCCTTGCGCTTGTTGGCGTCGGGGCCGTGGCAATAGAAGCAGTTCTCGGACAGGATGGGGCGGATGTCCCGGTTATACTCCAAGGGGGCGGTCTCGGCGGCGACGGCCATGGTGCTCCCAAGGACGAGGGTGAGCGTCAGCGGACGAAGCCGGGAGGAGAAGACGGGCATGACTGCAGGGGCGTGCGCCGGGGGAGGGCGTCGGGGGTAGGGATATGCAGTTTCCTAGACCATGGATGACAAGGATTTGTTTCCGGTCACCGCCCGGTTTTCGGCGCCTTTGGGGTTGCTGAAGGGGCTGGGCGTGTTGTCATCCAGTCAGGTGCGCATCCTCGATCGATACATCCTCCGCGAATGGGCCAAGGTCTTTGCCCTGTGCATGGCCAGTTTTTGCGGTCTGTTGCTCGTTTCGGATGGGTATAACTGGATTCCGGATTTCCTGGGCTGGGGCTCTTCGACTTGGACCATCGTCACTTACTTGACCGCTGGCCTCGTGGCCAAGGTGTCGATCCTGATCCCGGTCTCCTTGTTGGTCTCGACGGTGTTCGTCCTGAGCGCCATGAACCGCAACCAGGAGCTGGCTGCCGCCCGTGCCGCAGGCATCGGCATGTGGCGCCTGACGGCTCCCCTCTGGTGGGTGGCGGTCCTTTTCGCCGCCGTGACCGCCTTGCTGAACGCGGTCTGGGTGCCCGATGCCTTGGAGACCCAACGTAACCTCGTGGAACGCGAGCGCTTCAACTTCATCCGGTCAAAGGGCGACGTCGTCGTGCCGATCAGCCAAGGGGAATTCGTCTCCTTCCAGAATCCCAAGGCGGGGCGGTTTTGGCTGATTTCCCGCTTGGGCCTCCAATCGGGTCAGGCCTACGAGGTCTTTGTCTACACCTTCGACGACCGCAACCGCCTCGTGCGCTGCATCGCTGCCCGTACGGCCGAGTTCAAGAAGGTCGACGGCGCTTGGAAGTGGACGTTCCGCGATGGCCGTGACCAGCGCTATGACCCGGTCGCAGGCATGCTCGCCCAGCCGCATTTCGACGCGTTGTCGCCGGCCGGTTATGACGACGATCCCGAGGTGATGCTCTTCGCCCGCCGCGACCCGGAGGACCTGTCCCTGCGCGAGGTGTCGCGCTACGTGGACCAGACGGGCTCCAACGCCTCGGGCCAAGGCGCCGCCTACGCGATGCGCTACCATGCTATCTTGTCCAGCCCGGCTATCTGCTTCGTCGTCATCGCCGTCGCCATCCCGTTCGCGGTCGTCGGGGGCCGCATCAACCCGATGGTGGGCGTCGCCAAGACGTTCGGGCTCTTCTTGGCTTATTTTTTCCTGAGTTCGCTTTGTTCCGCCTTCGGTGTCAGCGGCGCCTTGTATCCGGTGGTGGCCGCGTGGCTGCCGACGGCGCTGACGGCCGCGTGGGCGATTCCCAAGCTTCGCTCGGTCAACTGACATGCTTCGCGCTATTCGTATTCGGCCGGGTCCTCCGGCCCGTTCCCTCCGTGGTCATCCCTGGGCGTTCCTCGGGGAGGTCGAGGTCTCTGGGCCGCCGCCCGTCGATGGCGATTGCGTCGAACTGACCGACCCCAAGGGCCGCTGCCTCGGTGCGGGCCTCTGGAATGGCAAGTCGCAGATCGCTTGGCGTCGCTATTCGCGCCGTCCGATCCCGCTCGACGGCGCCTTGCTCGAAGAACTGGTCACCGCCGCGGTCCAGCGCCGCGCTGGGAAGCCGGTCTGCCGCTTGGTATGGTCCGAAGCCGACAGCCTGCCGGGCCTCGTCGTCGACCGCTACCACGACCTGCTGACGATCCAGGCCCTGACCTGCGGCATCGACCGTCGCTTGCCGCAGATCCTCGACATCCTGCAGCGCCTGCTGAAGCCGCGCGAAATCGTGCTCCGCAACGATGCGGCGACCCGTAAGCTGGAAGGCCTCGACCAGCACATCCGCACGGCTTCTGGTCAGCCCTTGGAACCTGCTTGGATGGAGGTCGGTGGCGTGCAGGTGTCGGTCGACCTGATGGGCGGCCAAAAGACCGGCATGTACCTCGACCAGCTCGACCAGCATGCCCGCGTGGCGCAGTTGGCCAAGGGCCGGCGCGTCCTGGATGCGTTCTGCAACCAAGGCGGTTTCGGCCTCGCGTGCGCCCGGGCGGGCGCGGCTTCCGTGCTCGGCCTGGACTCTTCGGAAGATGCCGTCGTCGCCGCCCGCGCCGCCGCGTCGCGCAACGGGCTGAATGCCCAGTTCGAAGTCGCCAACGTCTTCGATTGGTTCACCGAACACCGCGAAGCGACCTATGACCTGATCGTCCTGGACCCGCCGCCGTTCGCCCGCAGCAAGGATTCCGTGCCTGGCGCCGTGCGCGGCTACAAGGAGCTCAACCTGCGCGCCCTGCGCCTGCTTTCGCCCGGCGGTATCTTGGCGACCTATTCCTGCTCGCACCGCGTGTCGGAAGAGATGTACCTCGAGCTGATCGAAGCCGCGGCGGCCGATGCCCGTCGTGAGGCCGTCGTGCTGGAGCGGACTTCGCAGCCCGCCGATCACCCGGTGCTGCTGAACTTCCCGGAGAGTCGCTACCTCAAGGGGTTCCTCATCGAGATTCGGGCTTAACTCCCGCGTCGAACCCGCTTCACTCCTGCCATGATCGTCTCCCTCCGCGGTAAGCTCATCGAAGCCGGCGTCCTGCGCGTCGTCATCGAATCCGCGGGCGTCGGTTACGA
>JBEGRN010000127.1:0-5080 GCA_041180425.1 Verrucomicrobiota bacterium | reverse complement strand
CCTTGAGTCCGCTCATGAGCTTCATCTCGGCGTTGCAGGCCGCTCGCAGGTCGCCGCAGGCGATCAGGCCGATCCGGTCCATGGTGATTTCCGCGGCGCGGCAGTGGCGTCTGCCTTCCGGGCTTTCCGTATCGCAGAGCGCGTGCGCCTCGGGCAGCAGGAAGTGGCCGATCTCGTGGCCAGCCACGCAAGCCAGCTCGTCCTCCGTCATCAGCTCCACCAGCGCCGAGCCGAACACAATCACGGGCTCGTCCGCCTGCCGTAGGCAGTGGGCGTTGCGGCCGGTTTGCGGGCTCACGAAGGCGTGTACCGCGTTGCGCGGCACCTGGAGGAACCGGCAGGCCTTCGCGACGGCGCGTTCGACGCCCGGGAGCGTGAGCGCGCTGACCCGCAGCTTGAGGCGGGCTTGCCGCTTGGCCTCGTCCTCCGCTTCTTCCGGGCGGAACGTCGTCTCCGCGGGCACGTCGGTGTCCGGCGGCAGGTAGAGGCAGGGCAAGACCACGCTCCGGGCGGCCGCGAAATGCTGCAGGTAGTCGCTCATCGGCCGTGTTGCTCCACTTCGCGGTAGAGGTCCCGGATCTTTTGGAGCAGGTTCATGCGCTGACGCATCTGCTGGCGACGTTGCGCGTCGTTGACCACATGCATGCGCGCGTTTTCCTGGCTCCAGGCAGTGGACAACCGGCGTTCGCGTTCTTCGGCAGGGGTGTCGTCCTCGATGCCGAGCTCGGCGAGCAGTTCGGACATCTCCGTGTCGTTTGCGATCAGTTCCTGGGCAATCTTCGCCGCCTTGATGTTGCGGACGTGCAGCCCTTGGAGCGCGGCGGAGAGGGTGGCGAATTCGCCGGGCTCGAGCCGGCCGTCGATCTCGACAATTTCCCCGCATAGCGTGGCGGCCGCCTGGATGAGCTTCCGTTCGCCGGAGGCGTGGATGCGCTCGGCCAGCTGGGTCACGACGGAGAGCTTTTGCTTGCCGCGCGTCTTGGCTTGGTCGGCGGCGGCGGAAAGCTGCGCGAGGAAACCCGCGGCGTCGCCATCGGCGGCCTTGTCGATGACGCTCCACATCCAGCCTTGGAGATGATGGTCCTCTTCGGACGACACCGGACCATCGCACGCAGCGCAGAGGTAGCCCAAGGTGAGGATGTCTTGGCACAGCAGAAGTTCCGCGGCGTCGATTTTGTTCGGCAAGCCCGCGTTGGTCGCCAGCGACGCCAGGAATTTCGCCGGGACCGTCGGTCGGTTCTGCGGGTTCGGCTTGGGCCGCGGAGTCGCGGTGGGCTTGGTTGGCGCGGCCGCCGGCGTCGGCGGGAGCAGGTCGTCCAATCGCATGGTCATGCGGTTGGCTTTCGGGGCGGCGGCGCGCGCCGAGCCTGCCGATGCGCGGGCGGGGGGCCTCCCGGAGCGTGGGGCCGTGAGTTCTGGCAATGGCGGGAGCAAGACTTTCCTGGCGATGACCTTGGGGGGCGCGGGCAGAGGGTCGCTGACGCGGGCGGCCGGGCGGAGGGGGGCTGCTGTGCTGGGTATGGCAGGGCTGTCTAGTTCGGGAGGCCGGGACAGGTCGTCTTGGATGATTTCCGTCGGGCGGGCCTTCGGGAGCAAGATGGGCGGTCGGCCCTCAACCTCGATGGGTTGGAGTAGGCACCAAACTAGGACGGCAAGGGCGATGCCCTCCAGCACCAGTAAGCCCAGCAAGCCCAGCTGGGGGTGTTCGGCGCTGCGCGCCAAGGAGAGTACCAGGAGGGTCAGCCCCACGGGGACCGCCGCCAGCAGGAGGTGGCCGGCGAAGCTGCTGCTAGCCCGGCGCATCACGTTCAAGCGCGATAGAGAATGACCTTGGCCGGAGCGATATAGCGCGGCTTCTTGCCTTCCTCGGAGACGAAGTAGGAGCGCGTCCGCGACTCCTTGACCGTGCCGCGTGTCTCTTCCGTGGGGGCGTCGACGACTGAAATCGCGGCGAAGGATCCGGCCGCGAGTTCGGAGACGCGCGTCCCCGCGGCGATGTCGAAGCTTTCGACTCCGTGGTCTCCGAGGGCGGCGTTGAGGTCGTCGACGATGAACTCAAAGGATTCGGCGGGCGTGGATTTGCCTTCAGCGACGCGGGCCTGAAGGGAGCGGGCCACTTCGAGGCATTGGCTGATGCGGGTCAGGATGCGCTGGATATTGGTGCGAGATACGTTGGCGGCCAAGGTGTCGATAGTGCCGTCGCGCTTGGAGATTTCCTTCATCGCTTCGGACAGCGCACCGGACAACTCGCCGAGCTTGTCTTCGCTCGGGGCGGCCGCCACGGCGGGGGCAGTCGCAGGGCGGTTCTTGAGTTCATTGAAGGAGAGCTGCAGCTCCGCGTGGGCCTTCGCCTGTTGCTCCTTCAGTTGCTGCAGCGCCTGGGAGGGGTCATGCGGCACGGCGGGCTTGACGTTCTCGAGCCTGGTCAGGCGGTCCTCGATGCGGGCGAGGCCGGCGAGCAGGGCGGTGTTATCCTGGCCGACCAGGCCGGCGGCAGAGGATGCGCCGAACAAACGGGCCGCTGGCTTGGCAGCCGGGACTTTCCCCTTGGTGTCGAAGTGAACCAAGACGAGGACAATCGTGAGCGTCGCGAAAAGCCCAGCAGGGAGGAGCAGGGATTTCCCTCCCTCCTTCGGGTCGAATAGCATCGCCCCGATGAGTAGGGAGATGCCTGTGATGAGGATGAATCCGATCAGTAGCTCGATGCGACGCATGGGGGATGCACCCGGTCTATTGACGACGAAACGAGGCTTCAAGCGTAAGCCACCGTCGCCGATAGGGAGACCCGAAATATAATGGAACGCCGGGCTGAAGGCGGCCCTAGGCGGGGTAGGGAAGCTGCTGCAGGAAACAGGCTTGATAGGAGACTCTTGTAAACTATCCCCGAGGCATGCAGGAATTTGCTGCGCAATATCAAGTCAGCCGAGCGGGCAAGAACCTAGGGGCTTACGAACTGGCCGCCGTCCGCCAGATGGTCCTCTCAGGCATACTGTCGCCGTCCGACCTCGTGTGGACGCAAGGTATGGCCGCCTGGCAGCCGATTTCCTCGATTTTGCCTGATTTGCCTGCCGGCGTCGCTCCCGCCCAAGGAACCGGAAGCGACCGCGAACGCTTGCGGGCGATCGCCACCCACCAGCGCGCCTTGAACTTCCTCTTCTTGGGTGCGCTCGTTTTACCCTGTATTTTCGGAGCCTTTGTGGGATCGGTGAGCAATGGTCGGAACCCTACCGATGCAGAAGCTATAATCTTGGGTCTGGCCACGATTCTTTTCTTCATCCTGGCGGCCGTCGGCCTTGTCTTCCTTTGCATCAAAGTCTACAAGCTAGCGGACGCCCTCCAGACCAGCCTGCCGCCCTTCGTCTGCGTGTTAGGCGTATTCTGTTTAGGTTACATAACCCTATTGATACTCAGCGTGATGGCTAACTCAGCCTTGAAGAAAGCTGGGATTAGCGTGGGTCTGATGGGGGCCGATCCCACCACCATCCGTTAGCCGGTCGAACTATGGTTCCCTTGTTGGCTTGCGCCCGCCTAATGGTGAATTTCTGTTCATTTACCCTGCTTTATTATTTTATAAACACCCTGAGGCCCTTATTAAATGACTATTTTCAGTCATTTAATAAGCTTTATTAAAAATTGCTTCTGGAAATAGCCCGCGGATTTCGCATCCCATGATGCATGGCCCTGCGTTTCGAGCTTTCCCCCCCAAAACTCGCCCAGACCCTCGACTGGTATTGGCAGTTTGGAGTCCGTCGTCTGAAGGACCATCCGGACCATGTCTTGGCGCGCGGCACCTGGCTCGATTCGCTCTACGCGATCGCCAAGGCGCGTCGACCTGCGCCGACCGACCGTAAGACCCTGGCCGTCTGGGGCCCGTCTCAGTCCGGTAAGTCCACCTTGTTGGCCGCTTACCTCGATGCCGACCTCAAGGTTGGGCCTAAAGGCGAGTACAGCGCGTTGCTGACTTGGGACGACGCGGAGCCGGTGACGTTCCTTTGGAAGGGCAAGACGGGCGTCGTTTCCCTCAATCCCTTTGCCGCTGGCGCCGACGCCTCCGGTTGCGTGACGCGATACACGGCCGCGACTTCGGTCCGCAATCCGCGTCATCCGGTGCGCCTGCGCTTCAATTCGCTGTCCCATGTCATGCATGCCCTGGCGTTTGGCTACCTCTCGGAGTGCCGACCGGCGACGGCCGATGGGACCAATGTCTATTGGGACCGGGAACGCATCACCAAGGAGTTCCTCAAGAAGCCCGGACACTTGGCGCCTGGCGCCAACCGCGCCGCTTACGAACTGCTGCGCGAGATCCTCGATGTCGTCGGGATGTTCATCAAGAGCGGCGAAGCCCGTTATAGCTCGCTCCGTCCTTGCTGGGACACCCTCCGCCGCGAGCTGCTGGACTCTTCGGACCTCGCGCAGTCGGAGGAAGCCGCCATCCATTTCGCCACGACCATCTTCTGGGACGGTTCGCCGACGCTGTCCGGCGTCTTCCGGGCGCTTCGCTCCAAGGTCGAGGGCCTGCGCTGGAGCCAGCGAGAGGTCTACTGCACGATGGGTGTCGCCGCCTTGTTGCTGGACATCGACACGTTCAAGCGCGTCAAGAAGGACTCGCCTGATGAATTTAGCCGCGAGACCTTGCGTCGCATCCGTTCGCTGGGTTTCCGCGAGGATGGCGGGCAGGTGTTGATCGAAGAGGGCGTGGCCTCGGCGGACATCGCCGGGGATGAGTTCGGCCTCTTCCAGGCCTTGGTCCGTGAGATCATCGTGCCCGTCCGGATTCCCGAAGCCATGTCTTCGCAGCCGTTCTTCCAGCTGCTGAAGGAGTCCGACATCCTCGATTTCCCGGGCGTGGCCCTCAAGGATGCGCAGGTGAACTCGCTGACCAGCCTGGACCTATCCGCTATCGGCGACCGCGACCATCAGCTGCTCACGACCGTCTTCAAGCGCGGCAAGACTTCGTCGATCGTCATGGGTTACGGAGACGAGGTCTCCATCGACGCGTTCGCCTTGCTGGTGCGCGCCAAGTCCTTCCCCGCTAAGCCCGAGCAGCTTTGCTCGGGGATTCGCTACTGGTGGGAGCGCA
>JBEGRN010000126.1:0-5741 GCA_041180425.1 Verrucomicrobiota bacterium | reverse complement strand
GGCGGCGGGGGCGTCAGCGGAGCCACGTAATACCCGAACGACGAGGACGTCAGCCACGTCAGGAAACGCCCTGGCCAAAGCGTGCCGTTGCCGTCCTGGTTGTTCGTCGCCTTGAGGTTGTAGTCGGGCTTGTACGGCCGCCCGGCGTAACGTCCGTACTGATCATGGTCGCGGCCTTGCCAGCTTTGCCAGACGCCCAGCACCGGATAGGTATACTGGCCGGCCGCGACCGTCGGGTCTTCGAACAACGACGAGGGCGCGGTGACGCGGGTATCTGGTCCGACGAACTGCTGCAGGGCACCGCCGGCGAGCCGCATCGACGCCAACGCATTGAGGCGGGCGCGCAGGACGGCTTGTCGGTTGCTGGAGAGCTGCGCCTCCACGCGGATGAAGCTGGCCAACACGATCAGCGTGAGCACGAGGACGGCAGTCACCAGCAAGGACAGCACCAGCGAAAAGCCGGGGCGCCGGACGGCGGACTGGTGGGCGGGGTGGGCCACGCCCCCACTCAAAGGAGTTTACTAGAAACCGCAACCCCCCACCCACCACGGACGGACGGGGCGCCGGCTAGGTCCCCAAGCCCACCACATCCTCGGGCTCCGCCCAGGCAAACACGGGGGCCTTGGAGCCGACGCGCTGGCGCGCGCTGGCGCGGGTTAAGCTCGGCGACCTGCAGGACCAAGCCCGCCGGGGTGGTGAACCGATGCACCGCCAAGTCCCCTTGGAACAAGGAGTCGGTGACCTTGCCCGCGAAGGCGTTTTCGTCGGGCGGCAACGCGTCGAGGTGCAGGCATTCCGGACGGATGCAGACGACCAGCGAAGCGCCGACCGCGGGCGGCTGGGCCGGTTGCGACAACGCCCCGCGCACTTCGCCGAGCGCCGTGCTGGCGATGAACTCGCCCGCCGCCGCATGGACGACCTTGCCGGGAAAGAGGTTGGCCGAGCCGAGGAAGGTCGCCGTCCAGCTATCGACTGGACGTCGATACACGTCGATGGGCTGGCCGGACTGGATGACCTTGCCTTGGCGCATCACGCCTAACTGATCGGCCATCGCCAACGCGTCCTTCTGGTCGTGCAGCACGCAGAGCACCGTGAGGCCTTGCGCACGGACCAAGGCGCGCAGGCGGTCGCGCAGCTCGATGCGGGCGGCGGCGTCCAGGTTGCTCAACGGCTCATCCAGCAGCAGCAGCTTCGGCTTCGCGGCCAAGGCCCGGGCCAAGGCGACGCGTTGCTGCTGCCCGCCGGAAAGTTCCTGCGGCCGGCGCGCCGCCCAAGCCTCGGCGCCGACCGCGGCCAAGGCTTCCAGGGCGCGGGCCCGGCACTCGGCCTCCGCCAAACCTAACGCCTCTAGCCCGAAAGCCGCGTTCTCCAAGACCGTGAGGTGCGGGAACAGCGCATAGTTCTGGAAGACCATCGCCGTGGCGCGGTCCCGCGGATCGAGGGCTTTGAGGTCTTTGCCACCCAGGAGGACGCGGCCGCCATCGGACTCCGACTGGCCGGCCAGGATCTTCAGCAACGTCGTCTTGCCGCTACCGGACGGCCCCACGAGGCAATAGAGCGTGCCCGCGTCGATCGACAGGTCCACGCCGCCGAGGACCTCGGCGGAACCGAGGCGACGACGCAGGCCGGTGATGCGGACGGAAAGCACGCGTCTCTTTAGTCGAAAGACGGGCGCCGGCGCAAGCGCCGCGATGGCTCGGCGGCCTTGACTCCGCAGGGCCGTCCCCGACGCTACGGCATGGTCCTGCCCGCCCCGACGCGCCTCTTCGCCATCGTCCTCGCAGCGGGCGCAGCGGCTTTAGGCGCGGAGCCCGACACCCTCGCCCTCGGCCTGCGGGTCTCGCCCCAATCACTGCGATCCGACGAAGTGACGCTGCTCTGGGACCGGACCGAATCCGCAGGCCAGGCGACGGCGTATGTCGTCCTCCGCGACGGCCAGCCCGTCGGCGAGACGACCCACGGACACCTCACCGTTACCGGGCTAGCCCCCGACCATGATTACGGCTTAGCGCTCAAGGAGGTCGCCACGGGGCGGACGACCGCGACGCTCAAGCTGCGCACCAAGCAGGCCGAAACCGTTGTCTCGATCCTCGACCACGGCGCCGTCGGCGACGGCAAGACGCTGAACACTAAAGCCATCCAAGCCGCCATCGCGGCCTGTCCGCCCGGCGGCATCGTGCGCGTACCCGCCGGCACATTCGTCAGCGGCGCGCTCTTCTTGAAAAGCGACATGACGTTTGAAGTTGCCGCTGGAGGCACGCTGAAGGGCTCCAAGGACGCCAAGGACTACCTACCCTTCATCCTGAACCGCTTCGAAGGCTGGGAAATGGAGACCTACGCCAGCCTCCTCAACGCCGGTAGCCTCGACCGCGGCGGTGCCACCAAGGTCCAGCGCCTCGCGATCCGCGGGCGGGGACGGATTTCCGGCGGCGGCGCCACCCTCGCCAAGGCGATGACCGAGGCTCACGGCGTCCGCAGCCGCGGCCGGCTTATCTGCCTCTTGAACGCCGCGGACGTCGAAATCGCAGGACTCACGCTCGACAATTCGCCCTGCTGGGGCGTCCATTACATCTACTCGCGCAACATCGTCTGCCGCGACCTCGACATCCACAGCAACGTGCGCAACGGCGACGGCATCGACCCGGATTCTTCGCGTGATGCCTGGATCTTCGGCTGCGCCTTCGACACCGGCGACGACTGCATCGCCGTGAAGTCGGGCAAGAACCCCGAAGGCAACCGCGTCAACCTACCTACCGAACGCCTACGGATCTTTGATTGCCGGTTCACCCGCGGACACGGCCTCTCCATCGGCAGCGAGATGTCTGGCGGCGTCCGCGACGTGCTCGTCGAGGATTGCGTCGCCGGCAAGCTCCTGAACGGCTTCCAGATCAAGGCGACCCGCGAACGCGGGGGCTTTGTCGAGAACGTCGTCGTCCGGGACTGCGAACTGCAGAAGATCAGCATCCTCACCAAGCTCAGCTACAACAACGACGGCGAAGCCGCGCCCGCGCCGCCGGTCTTCCGGAACTTCCGTTTCCGGCGGATCGACCTCTCCAAGGCGACGGATGGCAAGCCGGCCATCATCATCCAAGGCTACGCCGAGGAAGGCCACCGCACGCGGCAGCTGACCTTTGACGACCTCAGCCTGCCCGCCCAAGCGGTCATCGAGGTCGATCAGGCGGAGGACGTGACATTCACGAACCTCCGGACCGCCGACGGCGCCCAGCCGACCTTCAAGGAAACCCGGTCGGTCCGCGTGACCCGATAAACCGCCCCGTCGGGCTCACCGGCGGTATTTTGGGAATAAAAACCTCCCTCGGGACGCTTGCCTCCGTTCCCTTTTGTGCCAAGGTATCCCTTCCCATGGCTCACGACGACGAAGACGAGGACGAGAAGACCCCCGCGGCTCCCAAGGATGCCTCGCCCAGCGCGATGCTCATCCAGAAGAAGTTCCTGGAACAGCGTAAGCTCTTCCTCTGGGGCGCGGTCGACGATGCCTCCGCCAAGGACATCGTGGAGAAGCTCCTGTACCTGGAGACCTCGGACCCCGGCAAGGACATCACCTTCTACATCAACACCCCTGGCGGCTCGATCACCGCGGGCATGGCCGTCTACGACACCATCCGCCTCATCAGCTCGCCCGTCACGGTCGTCGTGACCGGCATGGCCGCCTCCATGGGCTCCATCCTGCTCCAAGCCCCCAAGGGCAAGGGCAAGCGCTTGGTCTTCCCTCACGCCCGCGTGATGATCCACCAACCGTTGATCATGGGCCGCATCCAAGCCCCGGCCGTGGACATCCATATCCAGGCCCTGGAGATGGAGCGCCTCCGCACCGAACTGAACGAAATCCTCGCGAAGGCCTCGAAGCAGAAGCTCGAGAAGGTCGTGAAGGACACCGACCGCGACTTCTACATGACCGCCGAGGAGGCCATCGAGTATGGCCTCGCCGACGAGATCGTGAAGAAGCTCTAAACGGAAACCGCCGTGGGCATCGGTGACCGAGCCTACATGCGCGACAGCACGCCGGAACGCCGGCAGCTGACCGCGACGGCTTGGACCCTCGGCGTCCTCCTGTCCTTCGGCATCCTCGGCCTGATCGACTGGAGCACGCGTTTCAAGGGCTACAGCTTCCTGGAGCCGCTGGAACTCAACAACGCCGCACCCCAGGCCTGGCAGTGGTTGACCTATGCGGTGGTGCACGGGGGCGTCTGGCACTTCTTCATGAACGCCTTCAGCCTCTGGTGGCTGGGCAGCCTCGTGGAAGAAAGCTACGGCCGCAGGGCCTACGTGCAGACCCTGCTTGGCGGCATCCTGCTCGGCGCCATCGTCTGGTGGCTGACGGGCGTCGGTGGCCCGCGCGAAGCGCTCCACCTCGTCGGCATCTCCGGCGGCGTCTATGCACTCATGGTCGTCGCCCTGCTCGACCGGCTGGAAAGCACCGTGACGATGCTGATCTTCTTCTTCCCGGTGAACATCAAGGCGCGCTGGCTGCTGATCTTCGCCCTCGGCATCGCGGCGCTCGGTTGGATCTTCCTCGAGCTGCCTGGCCGCCACCAGTGGACCTTCTGGAATCCCGCTTGGCCGATGAACGCCGAGGAAGCCATCGCCCATTCGGCTCACCTCGGTGGCCTGCTTTCCGGCTGGCTCATGTGGCGTTGGCTGGGACGGACAATTCCCGACGCCGGCGGCGCTTATATCGTACAGAAAGACACGATGCCTGCCGAGACCCCTGCCCGCCGCCCGGAAACCCCCACCAAAACCTCGGCGGAAGGGCTTTCCCCAGCCCAAGCCCGCGCCGAGCTGGATCGCCTCCTCGACAAGATTTCGGCACAGGGTTTCGGCTCGCTCACGGAGAGCGAGAAACGCAAACTCGAAGAACTCAGCGCCCGCCTCCGCTGATTACCCCTATCATGCGCTTCCTTACCCCGTCCTTGCTGGTCCTCCTGTCGGCTGCCGCCTTCGGGCAGACGACCCCGAACTACACGACCACGGAGCTCATGCAGAACGAGACGCGGGCCACGGTCGCCCTGCTCGAGAAGCTGCACATCAGCAAGAAGGAGATGGCATCGGTCGACACCAACGAGGTCATCAAGACTTACTTCGAGAGCCTCGACCCCGGGAAGATGTACTTCACGCAGAAGGAGGTCGACGAGTTCACCACCCGTTACGGCAAGAGCCTCGACCTCTACCTCCAGCGCGGCAACCTGACGCCAGCCTTCGAGATCTACAAGGCCTTCAAGGCCAAGGTCGCCCAGCGCACCGATGAAGCCATCGCCGCCCTCAACGGACCGATCGACCTCAACCAGCCGGGCGTCTTCCCCACCGACCGACGCAAGGGCAGCTGGCCGGCCAGCGACGCCGACGCCGACGACCTTTGGGCCCGCCGCCTCCGTCTCGACATCCTCTCCGAGCTGCTCGGCGAAGACAAGCAGGCCACCAAGGACGCCCCCAAGGCCAAGCCGTCCCACGAGACGACCGCCCCGGTCGTCACCCCTGAAAAGATCAAGGAAGCCGTGGCCCGCCTCAAGAAGCGCTACGAGAAGGTCCGCGTGTACCTGACCTTTGACCCGCAGGAGGTCGAAGAGCTCTTCCTGAACGCTTATTCCACGCAGTACGATCCGCACTCCATCTTCTTCTCCCAACAGTCGCTGGAGGAGTTCGAGATCGCGATGCGCAACTCGCTCTGCGGCATCGGCGCCACGCTGGCCGACGAAGACGGCTATTGCACCATCAAGGAAGTC
>JBEGRN010000125.1:0-8110 GCA_041180425.1 Verrucomicrobiota bacterium | reverse complement strand
GAATCCGCCAAGCAGTTTGGGTGTAGTTGGTGGTATGCGTGGGGCTGTCCTGGCAAAGGCACGGAAGGCTACGAGTTCGTGCCGATGGTGAAAGGGAACCGCCAGCCCGTGGGGTCGGCGGAACTGGGGCAGCTCAGCGACTCTTCGGCCAAGCATCTGCTCGGGTTCAATGAACCTGAGCGCTCTTCCCAAGGAAACCTTTCCGTCGCCCAAGCAATCGAAGCCTGGCCGGTGCTGGTGCGGTTCGCGGAAGAGAAGAAGCTGCGCCTAGGGTCGCCTTGCGTCTCTTCGGATGGCGGTGGTGGCGCGTGGATGCGCGAGTTCATGGAGCAGGCCCAGCGCAAGAAGCTGAAGGTCGATTTCGTCGCCGCGCATTGGTACCGGAGCGCCGATGCGGGAGCCTTCGAGGACTGGCTGAAGGACCTCAATGCGACTTACAAGCGCCCGGTCTGGGTGACGGAATTCAATGCGATGTATACGGGCGCCGACGAGGCCGGGCATATGCAGTTCCTCAAAGGCGCGCTGAGGGCCTTGGAGAAACATCGCTTCGTCGAACGCTATGCCTACTTCAACCCCAGCGCCGGCAAGGCTGCGCTCGTAAAGGACGGCGAGCTGACCAAGCTCGGCGAAATCTACCGCGCCGCTGGCGACTAGAGTTTCTTTTTAGCGCCGAGGGGCCGGAGGCTGGGGTCGCCCGCGAGCGGCAGGCTCACCGGGGCGCCGCCGGCTTGCGCCGACGCGTAGAGCGCGAGGATGAGCTCGACCGCCTTGCGGCCTTCGGCGCCATCGACGGAGGGCCGGCCCTTCGACCGGATCGCTACGATTGCATCTTCGAGGTTCAGGCGATGCCAAGCATGGCCGATGGCCTTGGGGTCGTTGGCCCCCGCGCCCGCGCCTTCGGTGGCCGGGGCCAGGTGTTGGGCGTCGTCGGCGTGCGGCACGGCGAATTCGAAAGCCGTCAGCTTATCGTCGCGCAGGACGGCCGAGCCGGTCGTGCCATGGATGCGGATTTCGGCGGGGAAGCCCGTGCCCGACCAGCAAGCCGTCGAGCCGGCGAGCGTCGCACGGGCACCGTTGGCGAATTCGATCCAGCCGGCGGCGATGTCTTCGACCTCGATGCCCTCGTGGGCGACGAGTCCGGCGGTAGCCGAGACCCGTTTCACCGGGCCCAGGAACCACAGCAGTAAGTCGATCGTGTGGATGCCTTGGTTCATGAGCGCGCCGCCGCCATCCAAGGCGAACGTCCCGCGCCACGCGGCGGAATCGTAGTACGCTTGCGTGCGCCACCAAGGGATGAGGGCGCCGGCTAAGGTGATTTGACCGAAGCGGCCACCAGCGATCGCTGCCTTGAGGGCCTGCGACCCCGCGCCGAAGCGACGGGGCAGGATGCCGGCGAGCACCACGCCGGCTTGGTCGCAGGCCTTCGTCAATTCGTCGCAGCGCGCCAGCGTCACTTCGAGCGGTTTTTCCACGATGACGTGCTTGCCGGCGCGGGCGCAGGCCAGGGCGGGGGCGAGGTGGTCGCCGCTGGGTGTGCACAAGCAGACGACGTCGACGTCGGGATGGGCCAAGAGCGCTTCTGGGGTCGCGCAGGCGGTGGCGCCGTGCTTGCGCGCGAACTCTTCCGCCTTGGCGGCGGTGCGGTTGTAGGCGGCGACGACCTTCACGCCGGGGATTTCGGCGAGCGCCTTTGCATGGAACTCGGCGATCATGCCGGTTCCCCAGATGCCGAAACCAAGGGGCTTTGCGCTCATGGCCGCACCCTAGCCGAAACCGACGGGGGAGGGGAAGGCTGAACCGACCGAGCCAGCTTCAGTCGCTCAGGTGCGTGAAGTGCCTAGGCTCGGTCCGCAGCGCCCGCATGGACTGCCGTGCCTGTCGCTTGGTCCGCAGGCGGCACCACAGGTACTCGAGGGTCGTCGGAATCCAGCGCAGCTTATTCGCGAAGCGATTTGTCGGTGCATGCCAAAGCACGCGTTTTTGGGCCCAGAGTTGCTTGGTGCGTTGCGGCAGGGTTTGGTCGACCAAGACCTGCCGCAGCAACGAGCCGACTTGGTTGGCTTGGCGGAGCCGGGCTTCCTCGGCGCTCATCAGCCGCCAATGCAGGTCGACGCATTGCTGGGGTGTGAGCTTGGATTCCTTTTCGTGGATGCAGAAGGTGGAGCCGCGGCGCGGCGTCAGCGCCAAGCGGGTTTCGTGGGCGTAGCGCATGATCCAGGCGGTGTCGCCGACGACGCCATATTCCGTGGGAAATGGCCGGGCCCGGAGATGCGCCCCGCGGTAAAGGTTGGAGGCGGAACTGCCGAGCAGGGCGTTGGGGAGGCATTGCGTCGCTGCCGGGTGTATCGCGAAGGGACGGCCCCGGCCGAAGGCTTGGAGCAGTTGGGCGGGCGGCCAGCCCAGGTCGCGGTGGGGGCGTCCATCTTCATGGACAAAATCCGGCGGGCTGACGACCACGTCAGCGGCGAGGCGTTCACCAACCTCGCGGAGGTGCTCGAGCTGTTCCCGGGTGAGGGTGTCCCCAGCCGTGCTGATATAGACCCAGTCTCCGGTGGTCGCAGCGATGCCCTCGTTCCAGGATTGGTAGAGGCCGCGCTCGCGCTCGATGATGCGCAAGCCTGGGTGCTGCAGTTCGGTGCGGAGGAACTCCAACGTGCCGTCCGTCGAACGGCTGTCCACGACGATGACTTCCGTCGCCAAATCGAGCCAGCCGCGCATGGCGCGCAGATGCGCGTCGAGCAGGGCGCGACAGTGATAGGTCGGCATGACCACGCTGATGGTCGGATGTTTCGACATGGCGGCCTCAGCAGGGAACAAGAAGCCCGCAGTCGGGCAATCGATTTGTGTTGGTTGGGGTTATCGCTTCAGCGTCGATTCGGGTTGAACCACGCCCTCACGCAAATACGGTCATTTAAACATGCGCATCGGCATCACAGGCGGCAGGGGAACCCTAGGTAAGATCCTGCAAGCACAACTCGCTACCGGCGATGTCTGCCGGCCGGAGGAGCTTCGCGCTTGGTTGCAGGCCGGCGACTTCGACGCCGTCGTGCATTTCGCCGCGCTCGTGCCGACCCAGTCCGTCCAGGCCAACCCTGCCAAGGCTTTCCAGGTCAACGTGGGCGGCACGGCGAACTTGGTCGCCGAACTGGGGGCATTACCGCGTAAGCCTTGGTTGTTCTACGCGAGCAGCAGCCACGTCTATCAGCCGCAGGCGACACCCATTGCGGAGACGGCTCCCGTCGCGCCGATCAACCCTTATGGACTCTCGAAGCGCCTGGGCGAGCAGGTCGTCGAAGCGTCCGCGGCGGCCGCCGGCGTGCCCTATTGCGTCGGCCGCATCTTCAGTTTCTACCATCCGACCCAGACCGGCTCCTTCCTCTATCCTTCGCTCCAGCGGCGCTTCGCCACCGAAGACCTCGGGCAGCCGTTCCGGCTGTTCGGCGCCAACGATGTGCGCGACCTTTCCCCGGCGGAGGACCTCGTGGCCAAGGTGCGGGCGTTGCTGGCGATGCGCGCCACCGGCCTCGTGAACATCGGGTCGGGACGGGGAACCAAAATAAGCGATTTCGTGCAATCGCTGGCGCCCCGGCCTCTGCAGATCGTGAACGCCTCCGAGGGCGCCCCCACGTCCTTGGTTGCCGACACCGCCCGCCTCCGTCAACTTATCGGCGCATGACCACTCCGCAGGTCTCCATCGTCATCCCGACCTTTAACCGTTCCGGCATGCTCCGGCGGTGCATCGACTCGGCCTTGGCCCAGACCTTCCCCTGCGAAATCGTGGTCTGCGACCACGGGAGCACCGACGATACCCCGGCCGTCGCCCGTGCTTACGGAGACCGCATCCGCTATGTGCGCCGCGAGCAGGATTCCGGGGTGCACTTCGCCTGGCTCGATGGCGTCGTCTCGGCCCGCGGCGAGTTCGTGCACATCAACTACGACGACGACTTCATCGCCCCGACGTTCATCGAGAAGTGCATGGCCTTGATGGGGCCGGACGTCGCCTTCTGCCTCTCGTGCGCCGAGGTCCGCGACGACGCCACGCAGCAGCCGCTGTCGTACCTGTTCACGAGCCTCGGGCCGACGGGCGTCTACCCGGTGAGCCGTTTCATGTCGCATCAGATCAAGGGGCTGGTCTCGCCAGGGGCGACCTTGATCCGCCGCAAGGACATCCTCAACCACCTCTTGGTGGGCCGCGTGCCGTTCACCACCTTCGAGTACCGCGGCGTCGGCCCGGATTGGCTCATGACCGCCATGACGACGCTGGATTACCGTAAGTTCGGTTATGTCGACGAGCCGCTGGCGGTCTTCTCCTCCCATGAGGGCTCGATCACGATCGACGCCCATAAGGATGCGGCCCGGAAGAAGGCACTCTACCGTGCCTACCAGGAATCCCGCCTCTATTACACCATCGCTTGGCTCGTCCGCACATTCCGGCTCGACCTGCCGGCCCGCGGTTTGCTTTTCTGCATGCGGGTGAAGGCCAAGCTCCGGAATGGCATCTATCGCCTCTTCCATCCCAAGCGCCCCCTGATTTCCCATGACTAAGCGTTCCATCAAGCTGGCCGACAACACGATCTCCGAGGAAGAGATCCGCTCCCTCGCCGGCTGGCTCCAAGAAGGCAAGCAGCTGACCAAGGGGCCGTTGACCCGCGAGTTCGAAGCCGAGTTCGCCGCCTACACCGGCACGAAGTACAGCATCATGGTGAACAGCGGTTCGTCCGCCAACCTGCTGATGGCCTACAGCCTCCTGGAAGCCGGCTACCTCCGGAACAAGAAGGTCATCGTCCCGTCCGTCTCCTGGATCACCACGCTGTCTCCGTTCGTGCAGATGGGCTTCGAGTGCTTCCTCTGCGACTCCGACGCGCAGGACCTGGGCGTGGACCTGAACCATCTCGAGGCCCTCTTGAAGAAGGAGCGTCCGGCCTTGCTGATCCTCGTCCACATCTTGGGCCACCCCAACCAGATGGACGCCATTCACCGCCTCTGCGACCAGTACGGCTGCTTGGTCATCGAGGACGCCTGCGAAGCCTTAGGCTCCGAGTACAAGGGCAAGAAGACCGGCGCGTTGTCCCTCGCGGGCTCGTTCTCCTTCTACTACGGCCACCACATCTCCAGCATCGAAGGCGGCGCCATCACCCTCAGCGACGACAAGCTCTACAGCGTCATGCTTTCGATCCGCTCGCACGGCTGGTCGCGCGACGTGCCGGAAGCCGACCGCTTGGCCTGGAAGCAGGAGTACCAGATCGACGATTTCCGCGAGTTCTATAGCTTCTACTACGCCGGCTATAACCTGCGTTCGACCGACCTGAACGCCTACCTCGGCCGCCTGCAGCTCAAGCGCTTGCCGGCCATCGCCCAGGTCCGCGCCCGCAACTTCGAGCTCTATCGCCGGGCCTTGCCGGAGTTCTTCGCCCAGCACAGCCCTGATAGCTTCGTCTCGAGCTTCGCCTTCGGCACGTTCGCGGCCAACCGTCTCGAGCTGTCCAAGCACCTGCTGGCGCACGGCATCGAATGCCGTCCGCTCGTCTGCGGCTCGATGGGCCGCCAGCCGTTCTGGATCAAGAAGCATGGCGTGACGCACCTGCCCGTGGCCGACAAGGTCCATGACTACGGCCTTTACTTGCCGAACCACGCCAACATCACGCCGGAAGACGTCGCTTACGTGGCGAAGCACTTCCGCGAGGTGGCCAAGCCGATCTGAACGCGGCTTAGCGCCAGCCGGCCTTCCAGAGGAGTCCGTCGAGCTTCGTGCCGAGGCTGGAGAGATGTCGGCCTAGGCCGGTGCCGCGCGCATGGTCGCGCAGGCCGCGATCCCGGTAGACGCGCGGACGCTCCGTCCAGGGCGTCGCGAGGAAGCGGTGCCAAGCGGCGAGGTGCTCCGCCGGGTCGAACCAGCTGGGCGGGGTGTTGCCGTTGAACCAAGGTTCACGGAGGTACTGCAGGTAAAGCCCGTCGTCCGCGTCGACTTGCAGGATATGGTCGATGGCCGCGTCAAAGCTGGGGAAGCGCGCGACGTCGATGAAGCTGCGCGGATTGAAGTCGCGCGCGACCTCAGGGTTGCCCCAGTAGATCGGCACGCTGCCGGCGAGCATGGGTTCCACCAGCTTTTCGGTCGTGTAGCCGGCCGAGGCGGAGTTCTCGAACGCCAGGGTGAACTTATAGTCGCGGATGAAGGCGAGCTTGTCCGCGATGGGCCTTCCGAGGTTGTTGAAGTGGCGTCCGCCCGAGTCGACGTGGCGACGACGATGGAGCTGCCGGAAGAACCGGTTGCGCTCCGGGCAACGTGGATTGGAGACCACGAAGTTGGCGAACTTCGTCTTGGCGCGGAGGGCGGCGACGGCGTCGAAGCCCGGGGGCTGCACCAGCCGCTGCACGTCGTCGACGTAGAAGACATACTGGGGCAGGCGGAAATGCCGTGGGTCGTCCGGCAGGTGGCAGAACGTGAGCGCGTGGTCGCAAGCGTCGAAGTCGGGCAGGACGTTCTCCGAGGTGTAGAAGACCTTGCGTCCGCGGAAGGCCCGGTGGGCTTCGCCGAAGGTGGAGTAGACGAGCACCTCGGCTTGCGCCATCGGCACCACCTGCACGTCCCACTCCGAGGCGAGCAGGCGCGTGAAGACGTTGTCCTGGGGATTGAACGACGCCATCCGGTCGCGGTCATTGCGGCCGAAGATGAAGTCGCTGAAGGCGATCCGAAGCGGAGGCTTCATGGCGGTCGGTCGCTTAGGCGCGCGGGCCGTATTTGCGCTGCGGGGGCTGGGTCGGCGGCAGCGGGTCGATCTGCACGCCCGCCAGCGCCGGGTGCTTGGCGAGCTGCCCGTAGATGACCGGGTCGAAACGGGTCGTCATGCCGCGCGCGGCTTCGGCGATGAGCACGCGGCCATCGGCCTGCAAGATGCCGACCTGGACGAGGGTGCTGCCGTCGACGCGGCGGGTATGGGCCACGAGCTTCTCCATGAAGTCGCCGGCCTCAGGGCCCGGGCGCAGCGCGAAGAGGATGCGCTTGATCATCGCCGGGGCGTTGCGGAGCGGCTGAACGGAGTGAGCGCTGATCGACCACTCGCTGCGTTCTTCGCGGTAAGACAGGCGGGCGTCGACGATGACGTGCGCGCCGTCCATGAGGAGCGGGAGGTCGCCGTCCTTGAGCACGGAGACGGCGTCATAGGCGTCCGTGAAGATGGTCACGGGGATGTTGACCGCGCGGGTGGCGACGTGGAAGAGCGCCCAAGGGCGATTGTCCTTCTTGGAGATCTTCTTCTCGAGGCCGCCGACGATGCCGCACAGGCGGACGATATGCCGCTCCTTCTGGTCGAGGACGATGCGGTCGAGCGGGGTGCTGAAGTTGGCGATGGCCTCATCGAGCCCGTGGTAGTCGGCGAGCGGGTGGCCGCTGAGGTAGAACCCGAGGAGTTGCTTCTCGTTGTTGAGCATCTCCAGCTTAGGCATCTTCTCCGACTTGCGCAGGATGAGGTCGGCCGTGTTCATCGAGCCGCTGTCCTCCGCGCCCAGCATGTCGAAGAGGCTGCCTTGGCCGCTGGCGCGTTCCTTGCGCTCCGACGAGAAGTGGCGGCGGACCGACTCGATCGAGTCGACCAAGTGGCGGCGGTCTTCGCCGGTGAAGTCGAAGCCGCCGGCGCGGGCCAAGGCCTCGATCGAACGTGCGTTGAGGGCTTGGTCGCCCATGCGGGCGATGAAGTCGGAGAAGTCCTTGAACGGGCCGTTGGCCTCGCGCTCGGCGACAATCGCGCGGGCCGCGCCTTCGCCGACGCCCTTGATCGCGCCCAAGCCGAAGCGGATGGCGTTGTCCTGGATGACCGGGGTGAAGTCGGTGTCGGACTGGTTTACGTCCGGCCCCAGCATCTTCATCCCGAGGGCTTCGACTTCGGCGACGAACTCGGCGAGCTTGTCGGCGTTGCCTTGTTCGGACGTCAGCACGGCCGACATGAACTCGACCGGGAAGTTCGCCTTCAGGTAGGCGGTCTGGTAGGAGAGGATGGCGTAGGCGGCCGAGTGCGACTTGTTGAAGCCGTATTCGGCGAACTTCTCCAGCGTCGCGAAGATCTCCTCGGCCTTCTTCTTCTCGATGTTGTTCGTGGCCTTGGCGCCCGCGACG
>JBEGRN010000124.1:0-5156 GCA_041180425.1 Verrucomicrobiota bacterium | reverse complement strand
CAAAAATCCCGAAAATATTCCTGCCGTCCGGCGGCAACTTCCGATTCCTCTGCGGCGTTTTATCTTTAAAGTAACTGTCACACCCTGCGACCAATCACCCGCTACTTCCCCTCGTCGTGAAATCCCCTCGTAAAGCCCCCGCCCCCCGTCCTCTCGCTTCCGCCAGCCCCGCGTCGGAGGCTCCGGCCAATCCCTACTACCGTGATCCGGCGTCCACGGCTCTGCCGCGCCGACACTTCTTGGGCGTGCTGGGCGCCGCTTCGGTGTGGGCGCTGGCGGGTGCGGCGGCCGAAGAAACCAAGCCCGTCGAGGGCAAGGGCAAGGGCGGCGGCAAAGGCGGGAAGGGTGGCGGCGGGAAGGGCGGTAAAGGCGGCGGCGGTGGCGGTGGCGATTTCGTCGTGCCGGCGGACCTGTCCGAGTACAACGAGCTGAACGTGGTCCTCGGACGAGCGACCGACAAGGCCATCACGGTCAGCTTGTTGGCCAAGGTTGCCTCCGAGGCTTACCTTGAGTTCGGCCCTGCGCCCGGCAAATACGCGCGCAAGACGGCCGTCGCGGCGCTCGTCGCCGGCCAGCCGACCGAGCTGGTCCTCGATGAGCTCAAGCCGAACACCGAGTATTTCTACCGGCTGCAATCCCGCAAACCTGGCGGCACCTTCGCCGCCCGCCCCGAGTGCCGCTTCGCCACGCAGCGCGCTCCCGGCAGCACGTTCTCGTTCACGCTCCAAGGCGACTCCCACCCGGAGCGCATGGGCAAGGTCAGCCACCCTGAGCTCTACGCCCGCACGCTCCAGCTCGCGGCCGCGTCGAAGCCCGACTTCCATATCTGCATCGGCGACGACTTCAGTGTCGACCACGTGCGGACGGTCTCCAACGAGGCCCTCGCCGCGCCCTACCTGCTGCAGCGCCCGTTCCTGGGCCTGATCGGCCAGACGGCCCCGGTGTTCTTGATGAACGGCAACCACGAACAGGCGTCGCTCTACAACTATTCCCAGAAGGACGTCCGCCGCGAGGTCGCCGTGGGCGTGCAGTTGGCCCGCAACAAGTTCTACCCGACGCCGTCGGCGGGGACGTTCTACAGCGGCGACCCGACGCCTTGGAAGGACATCGGCGAACTGAAGAGCTACACCGCGTGGACGTGGGGCGACGCGCTCTTCGTGATCCTCGACAACTATTGGCACTCGCCCGCCCTGGTCGACACAGGCTACGCCGGCGAAGACGCCAACGCCAAGCCGGGCGCCGGCGGCGGGAAGGGCGACAAGGGCCACGACCGCGATTGGTGGAACATCTCCTTGGGCGACGCCCAGTACAAGTGGTTCAAGAAGACGCTCGAGACGAGCAAGGCGAAGCACAAGTTCGTCTTCGCGCACCATGTCATGGGCACGGGCCGCGGCGGCGTCGACCAAGCCGACCTCTACGAATGGGGCGGCCAAGGCGGGCGCGGCGGCAAGGGCGAAGGGTCGTTCATGCAGAAGCGCCCCGGCTGGGACGCCCCGGTCCACGCGCTCATGGTGAAGCACAAGGTCAGCGTCTTCTTCCAGGGCCACGATCACCTCTACTGCAAGCAGGAGAAGGATGGCGTGGTCTACCAGGAATTGCCGATGCCGTCCGACTACACCTACGAAGCGCTCAACGAGGAACGCTACGCCGGCGGCACCAAGCTGGGGAACTCCGGCTACGTGAACGTCACCGTCTCGCCGACCGAGGTGAAGGTGGAGTATGTCCGTACCTACCTCGCCAAGGACGTCACCGCTGACCGCAAGTCCGGCGCCGTCGCCCACACCTACACCGTCAAAGCCAAAGCCTGACATGCCTCGCCTCCCGTCCGCCGTGCTCCGCGCCGTCGCGCTCCTCCTTTGCTTGGCCGCCCTCCCGGCCATCGCCAAGCAACCCAACGTCGTCCTGATCTTGATCGACGACATGGGCTACCGCGATGTCGGCTTCGTCGGCAACAAGTACATCGACACGCCGAACATCGACAAGCTCGCCAAGAGCGGGGCGGTGTTCTCGCAATGCTACGCGAGCGCCCCGAACTGCGCCCCGACCCGCGCTTGCTTGCTGACGGGACAGTACCCGCCGCGTCACGGGGTCTACACGGTCGTCGATGACCGCTACGCACCCGGCCAAGCCCACATGAAGGTCCTGTCCACCAAGGGCAACGACGAGCTGCCGGCTGGCACCAAGACCGTGGCCGATGTCCTCAAGGGCAATGGGTACGCCACGGCCTTGATCGGCATGTGGAACCTCGGCCGCGGCCGTAATGGCTCGCCGGGTTCGCCGACGGGCCGCGGCTTCGAGGTCTATAAGCGCCCCGATGACGTGAACTTCGCGAAGGACGCCTACATGGACGGGAAGGGGCGCTACCTGTCCGACGCCCTCTGCGACGAGGCCCTCGCCTGGATCGACCAGAACAAGGCGAAGCCGTTCTTCCTCTACTACGCCGAGCATTCGGTCCATGAGCCGTTCGACCCCAAGCCCGCGCTGGTCGCGAAGTACAAGGCGAAGACGCCGACCGGCCTCGATAAGGGCATCACGCCGGAATACGCCGCGACCGTCGAAGCGGTCGACGCCAGCATCGGTCGCATCCTGGCCAAGCTCGAAGCGCTGGGCCTGACCAAGGACACGCTCGTCATTTTCACGTCCGATAACGGCGGCCTGCCCTACGTGGTCAATCCGCTGCGCGGCAGCAAGGGCCTCCTGTATGAAGGCGGCCTCCGCGTCCCGGGCGCGGTCAGCTGGCCCGGCGTCATCCCCGCCGGCAAGGTCTACGATGAGCCCGTCGCGAGCATGGACTTCATGCCGACGATCCTCGAAGCTGCCGGCCTCCCGCTCCCGAAGGACCAGCCCACCGATGGCCTGAGCCTACTCAAGCAGCTCAAGACCGGGGCGCCGCTGAACCGCCCGGCCCTTTATTGGCACTTCCCTTGTTACATCGGCAAGGGCGAGCCCATGAGCCTCCTGCGCGCGGGCGATTACAAGCTCATCCAGAAGTTCGCCGGCCCGACCTTTGAGCTCTACGACGTCCGCAAGGATCCCAGCGAAGCGCATGACCTCGCGAAGGCCGAGCCTGCGAAGGTCGAAGAGCTTAAAAAGCTCCTCCTTGCCTGGCAGAAGGACACGGGTGCTTTCCTCGCTGACCAACCCAATCCCGCGTACGATCCCAACGCCAAGGAACCCCGCGGCGGCGGTAAGGGCGGCCAAGGTGGCGGCCAAGGTGGCGGCCAAGGCGGCGGCGGCAAAGGCGGCAAGGGCGGTAAGAAGTAACCCCGCGCGACGCCTCGGGTAGGGGCAGCACCACGTGCTGTCCTAACTGACTCGTCTGCCTCGGGTAGGGTCGGGACGGCGTCACGACCTACGCGGGCTCCGCCCGCGGGTAGGGGCAAGGCTCCGCCTTGCCCTCCCCCGCAGGAGGGCGCGGCAAAGCCACGCCCCTACCTTATGCCTTCATCTGTAATCCTCCCCGCTCCCACCTTTCCACTTTTGCACCTTTGCACGGGGATTGCAACTCACCGTCCTCCGCTTTCTCCGGTCCCCGGTTCCCCTTTGCTTTCTGCAATCGTCCCCGTGTCCCCTCGTGGGCTTTGCCCACGTGCGTTCGCCAGGTAGAGACTCTACTCATTACTCTAGGGATGTCCCCAAGCGTTGAACCTTAAGCTGGCTCGATTGCCTCACGCCTGCCCTCTGCAGACTGCAGGCATGCATTTCGTGTATCTCGATGAGAGCGGTGATTCGGGTCTTAAGAACTCCCCCACTAAGCACTACATTCTCGCGGGATTTTCCATCCACCATGGAGATTGGCAAGCCCTGGAGGTTCGCCTGCGAGAGTTCAGGGCCAAGATGGCTACGCGTTATGGGTACCCTGCGGAGGCTGAGCTCCATGCGTCGGAACTCCTGGGGGCGGCACCATTTATCCATGGGGTCTGCCGGTCAGACCGCTTACTGCTTGCTCGTAGCCTGATCTATATGCTCTCCCGCTGCCCGGAAATTCGGACGTTTGCCTGGGTCGTTAGGAAAGCCTGGGCTGGTCCGGTCGAGACTGCCGCAGGTCGAGCGATGGCTGACCTCACCACTTGGACGTTGGATGGGAGGATTGGGCCAAGCAATCCCTGCCGACATGCGGGATTTTTAATCCTGCACGACGCTGCTCCGAGTCAGCCATTTAAACATATCGTCCGTTCTGATTGGCTGGTCGGCCACCCCGTTGGGCTCTCCTCGAGAGACGACAATATGATTCAAGTTGCCGATTTGATCGCCTATATGGTTAGGCAGAAGTTCTCTCCCAATCGACATGCGCTGAGCAATGGGTATGTCACCCTCTGCGATAAGTTGCTCCCAACCTCTTTAGGCTGGAAGCAAATCGACTAAATGGAGGAAGGCCACCTGTCGGCGGCCCCCTGTTGGTATCATTCTGGTCCTCTTGAAGGGCCGCTCTGATACCAGAGTAAGATACTGAATCCATAATACGGACGTCAATCCAAGGCCAATAGGATAGATTGCTTAGGCGCCGCACCGCGTTCTGCCACCTGCGTCTCGCGGGCCCCGTCCGCGGGGTGGGGCAAGGCTTCGCCTTGCCCTCTTCCTAAGCAGGGCGCGGCAAAGCCACGCCCCTACCTTATGCCTTCATGTACACTCCGCTTTCTCCGGTCCCCGGTCCCCCTTTGCTTTCTGCAATCGTCCCCGTGTCCCCATGTCCCCTTGCCAACTTGTCCCCTCGTGGGCTTCGCCCACGCGCCCCCTCACCGCGCCTTCAGCAGCGACCGCTCCGCGTCTTCCTTCTCGGTCGGCATGCGGGCGAGGTAATCGCGGGCCAGGTTCTGCGCGGCGGTGAGGTCGGCCGGAGACATCCGGTCCGATAGCTCCGGCAGTTTCGCGAGTTGGTCCTTCAGCTTCTTCAGGTCTTCGGGCTTCAGCTTAAGGACGGCTTCGCCTTTCGGGGCGAGTTGCGCCGCGACCAGGTTCCACGCATAGGCTTTCACTAGGTCGACCGCAGCGATTTTGTTGTCCTCGTAGGCCATCGCCAAGGACCGGCTGGCTTCGTAGTCGCGTAATAGCGCCGCCTCTTCGTAGTAAGCCAAGGCTTGGGTGAAGTTCTGGACCAAGATCGGGTTGCCCTTCTCGTCGGTGTAGCCGATGCGGCCCTCGGCGGTCAGGTCGCC
>JBEGRN010000123.1:0-5391 GCA_041180425.1 Verrucomicrobiota bacterium | reverse complement strand
CCTGCTCCTGTTGGCCGGCTGGTGCCTCCCTTTCCTTCCCCTGCAAGCAGAGGACTACTCGGCATGGTCTGGCCATGGCAGCGTGTGGCTGCTGACCGATAAGGACGGCGCTGACCTCTCGGCGACGGCGGTGGTGAAGGAGTTTCCGGTGGTGCTGCGTCTGCATGGCGACACGTTTCCGTTCGCGTCGGCCCAAGTCGATGGCGCTGACCTGCGGGTGACGGATGCATCTGGGCGCTCGTTGGCGCTGGAAATCGAGTCTTGGGACAAGGCCGCCGGCGAGGCCGTCGTCTGGGTGCGCGTTCCGGAGATCCGCGGCGCGACGCGTCAGGAACTCAAGTTGCACTGGGGCAACCCACAGGCCAAGGCCGTCTCCGATGGTTCCAAGGTGTTCTCGCGTGATAACGGTTACCTCAGCGTTTGGCACATGGGCCAAGAGGTGAAGGATTCGGTCGGCACGCTGCCATCCAAGGTCGTCGGGACCAAGCCCATCGAAGGCCTCATCGGCGGGGCTCGCTCCTTCGCCGGCAAGGAAGGCGTCTTCAGCGGCGACAAAATCACGGGTTATCCGACGGACGCCTCCAGCCACACGACCTCGGCTTGGATCAAGCCCACGCGGAGCAATACGACCATCATTGCTTGGGGCAACGAGGCCGGCGGCCGCGGCAGTAAGGTGCGTTTCCAGCTCCGCGCCCCTCAGCACCTGCACATCGATAGCAATTTCTCCGACGTCGACGGGCCGTCGAACCTCACCCCCGACGAGTGGCATTACGTCACGCATACCTACGATAAGAACGACGGCCGCCTTTACCTGGACGGCAAACTGGACGGTAAGGCCAGTCCAATGCTCAATATCAAGTCGCCCGCCCGCCTCTGGATTGGCGGTTGGTATGATGTCTACAGCTACGAAGGCGCAATGGATGAGGTGCGGGTCTCCTCGGTCGCCCGTTCGCCGGAGTGGATTAAACTCGAGTATGCCAACCAAGCGCCGAACCAGTGCTTGGTCGGACACGTCGTCATGCAAGGTGGCGAGGTGACGCTCACCGCGGACCGTTTGGTCCTGAATCAGGGTGAAACCGTCACCTATAAGGCCAACGTGCCGGGAGCCTTGTCGGTGAGCTGGACGGGCGCCCAGGGACAGCTCATCGCGGGCCGCACGGGCTTCAGCGAGACCCTGGATTTGCTGCCTCCAGGGAAGGCGGAGTTTCGAGGAATCTGCCGGCTTTGGGCTGTCCTGCCACAAGGCGTTATCGAGAAGTCGGTCGAGGTGACCTGGAAGCGCGTCTTCCCGGAGCCGGTCCTTAAGTTGAACGCACCCCAGGCATGGGACGGACGCACGGAACTCCGCCTGAAGTTAGACGTCGTCAACGGTGAGCAGCTAAAGGTCTTGAAGGATGGCCAGCGGACTTACCGCTGGCAGATCAGCGGCGCGCCCGTCATCTCCGAGGTCGATGGGGATACGTTGATTCTCAAGCGCGCGATGGGCGCGGGTCGTTTGAACATCGCGGCTTTCTTCAGTTCGCAGCGTGCGGGGGGAGAGCAGGTGGGCACGGAAATTCTAGTCGCTGAGCAGCCCCTTGACCCGTGGCTCGCCCGTCCGGAGCCGGCGGAAGAATTGCCGATGGACGGGCAATTCTATGCCCGGGAAGGCGATGGCTTGGGTCGGCTCTATTGTAAGGGCACCTTGGCGGCGGATGCGCAGAAGGTGACCCTTAAACTCTATGCGGACGATAAGTTCGTCGCTGATGCCACACAGGCGCCGAAGGAAGGGAAGGGCTATCGCTTCGTGCAGGCGCTCAAGCCTGGCCTGATTCGTTACCGCGTGGAACTCCTTGCCGACGGCAAGCCTGTGCATGCCGCTACGGACCTCGTCTGTGGCGATGCCTTCATCATTCAAGGTCAGTCCAACGCCGTCGCCAATGACTTCGGCAAGGAAAACCCCCTTCAGCCTAACCCGTGGGTACGGACCTTCGGTGCAACGGATGGCAGTCCCAATGGGTCTCGCCTGAAGTTGTGGGGGTCGGCAGAAGCCCGGGCCCGCGGGGGTCGATTGGAGATTGGTTACTGGGGCATGGAGCTCGGACGGCGCCTCGTCGAGTCGCAGCATATCCCCATATGCCTCATTAATGGTGCCGTCGGCGGGACCCGCATCGACATGCATCAACGGGATACTGCTGACCCGACCAATGCCACTACCATCTACGGCCGTTTGCTTTGGCGTGTACGCGCGGCCGGACTCGACTACGGCATTCGCGGAATCCTTTGGCACCAAGGTGAAAACGACCAAGGCGCCGATGGTCCCGATGGTACCTTTGGTTTCGTGCACTACCGAAAGTATTTCGACCGGATGGCGGGCTCGTGGCGCCAGGATTACCCGAACGCCCAGCGCCTGCACCTCTTCCAGATTTGGCCCAAGTCCTGCGCCATGGGCATCAATGGTTCCGATAACTACCTCCGCGAAGAACAACGAAAGCTGAAGACGGCGTACGCCTCCCTCGACATCATGCCCACCCTGGGCATACGCCCTCCGGGTGGTTGTCACTTCCCGGCGGCCGGCTACGCCGAATTCGCGAAGCTCATGACCCCGCTCATCGAACGTGACCATTATGGCGTGAAGAACGTCCAGTCCGTCTCCGCCCCGAACATCCTGTCGGTGCAGTGCGTCGGCGATAAACAAGACGCCGTCGTCTTGACCTTCGACCAGCCTGTCGTTTGGCGGGATGATTTGGTCGCGGAGTTTTCGTTCGTGGTCGACACGGGGTTCGCGACGCTGACCTCTTCGGTCAAGGTCGTGGGAGGTTCCGCACAGGGCTCGACCCTGACCCTGCGTCTCAGCGAAGGGCTACCTAAGGGTAGCTCAATCAGTTACCTCGATAGCAAGAATTGGAGCCAGGACCGCTTGCTCATGGGGGCGAACGGCCTCCCGGCGTTGACCTTCCGCTCCGTGCCCATCCGATGATCTGGTTACGCGTCCTCTTCGTCCTGTGGCTCGCGTCGGTTGCCTTGCCCGCGGCCGACGAGGCTCCCAAGTCTGTGCCGGTGGCACCGCGCGTGACTCCGAAGGCGATCGAACTACCCGCTTTCGACCTGAACCATCCCCCGCGCGCATACAGCGAGCACGTCTTGTCCGGCTGGAATGTCTACGTGGAGAAGCAGCTGATCGACGAGGACCCGGCTACGGCTAAGCAGGCCATCGCGAAGCTGGAGGCCAAGCTCGGCGAGGTGGCCAAGGCTTTGCCGGCGTCGTCGCTCAAGCCGCTCCAGGAGGTCCGGATCTTCCTGCTGTACGGACCTAAGGCCACCAAAGGCGGCCGGAGCTCCAGCTTTCAGTATTTCCGGCCAGGCTCGCCCAAGTATTCGCCGTACCTCGATGAACGGATGTCGAACAGCGTGCTCATCTTCAGCGCCTATAACTACAATCGCCTCGATGCACTCTGGTCGGTGAAGGGGCTCGTCCACGAGCTGGCGCATGCGTGGCACCTGCTGCACTGGAAGGAGAAGGAGCCCGGGATCTACGACGCGTGGGCGGGCGCCATGAAGGCCGGCCTGTACAAGAGCGACGTCGCCGCGGAAGCGAAGAACATCAACACCCTGCGCTACGCCGCCCAGAATCAGCTGGAATACTTCGCCGAGCTCTCGGCCATGTATTTCGTCGGCTGTAATTATTCGCCCGCCAATCGCGCTGAGCTCAAGGCCTACGATCGGGCCGGCTACGACATGATCGAGCGTTATTGGGGCGTCGGGCAGCCTTTGCCGCCCGACAGCGCGCCGCCGCCGCGCTAGGTCAGCGGTTGACCGGGACGAAGTACTCGAAGTAGCCGATCATCATCTCGTCGTACGTCTGCGGCCCCCAGCGCACCAGTTTGGTGGGGTCGGGGTTGGACTTGTTGTCCGCGCTGTTGTCGAAGACGGCGGTGAGTTTCACGGTGCTACCGCGCGGCAGCACGCGGGGCTGCTTGAGGTCGTACCGGAGCTGCCAGTTGAAGTCGTAGTTCGGCAGGTCGAGGAGCGTCTCCGTCTTCCCATCCGGGGTGGTCAGCTCGAACTTGAACGCCTTGCCGCGGACGTGCATGTGCGCGAGCAGGCTCGTCACCGGGAGGTCGACTGGGACGGGGCGAGTCACGGTTTCCACATGGTTCGCCGCGCCGGGCGGGATCTTGAGGAAAATGTTCGGGACCGCGACGGTGCGCATCTCGTACTTGGGAGGAGTCTTCGCGTAGACCAGGCCGAGACGTAGGCGTTCTTTGGTGGCGGTGCCGTTGGGGGTGTAATGGATTTGGAAGCTCAGCTTGGCGCCGGCTGGGAGCTTGCGGGCGAAGCCTTCGGGGAAGGTGTGCGAACCGTTGCCCGGGACGTAGGCCGCCCAGTAGCTCTCGGTGTCGGCGACCTTCTCGTTCTTCTCGTGCACCGTCACGATCACGTGGTGGACCACGTCGCGGGCGGAGGGCAGGATCTCAAACGCCGAGATCCACTTGTCCTCGGTGAGGGTGGTCTGCACGACGTCGCGCTGGTAAGGCATGTAGCCGGTTGCCTTGATGTCGTAGGCCTTGCTCAGCGGGATGATGAGGTCGGGCTGTCCGATGGACCATTCCGTCGGGTAGGCCAGGCGGCGCGGGGCGTCGGCGGGGTCGCCGAGGGGGCGGTCGGGCGAGTCGATCCAAGCCAGCAGGTCGGCCTTGTCTTTTTCGCTGAGGGAGCAGTCGTTGGCCCAAGGGTTGGGTTTGCCCGGGGCTTCCGGGGCGGCAAACCACGGTGGCATGAGCCCTTGGCTGACCACGCGGCGGATGACCTTGGTGCGGTCCTTGACGCCGGTGAGGCTGTCGAGGGCGAAGGGGGCGATACCGCCGCCATGGTGGCAGCCGACGCAGTTCTGCTGCAGGATGCGGGCGACGTCCCGGTAGTAGGTCACTTGGGTCGGGGTCGCCGTGGGCTTGGGCCCGAGGTCGAGCGTATTGGTCGTCGAGCGCGCCCCGGTAGAGCAGGGTGCGCGTGGCATCGAGCAGGAAGACCTCGGTCGTCGTGCGGGCTCCGAGCGCGCGGCAAAGGGTCATGTCCTTATCGTGGACGTAGAGCCCATGGTAGCCGGCGGCTTTCAGTTGAGCTTGGATGTCCGCGGGCGTCTCACTCGCGTAGGGGTTGACGAGGATGAGTTGCAGCCCTTGCGCCTGCAGTGAAGCGTCCAAGGCCACGAGGCTGGGCAGGGTGCGCTTGCTGACCGGGCAGGTGGAGCTGGTCAGCGCGAGGACCAAGCCTTTCGATGCCTTGTAGGCGGAGAGGCGATGGCCTTGGCCAGAGAGGTCGGTGAAGGCCACGTCGGGGATGAGTCGTCCGACGCCGAGGTCGCCCGGCTTCTGGATGAGCGGGCCCGGGGCCTTGAGGGCGGCGAGTTCA
>JBEGRN010000122.1:0-5208 GCA_041180425.1 Verrucomicrobiota bacterium | reverse complement strand
CGTCGGCGATGCCGGTGAAGCCGCGACGGGTGTAGTCTTCGGCGATGGCCTTGCGGAGAGCGGGGATACCCGGCGTGGGGGCATACTTGGTCTGGCCATCGGCGAGGGCCTTGGCGCAGGCGTCCTTGACGAACTGCGGGGTATCGAAGTCAGGCTCACCGACGCCGAAACCGACGACATCCTTGCCGGCGGCCTTCAGGGCCTTGGCCTTGGCGTCCACGGCGAGGGTCGGAGAAGGGGCCACGTTGCGGGCCCAGGAGGAGAGAGCGGGATTCGACATGATTGGAACCCTGCAAAACGAAAGGCCTCCGACCCGCTTGGCAAGTCATTAGGCGACCCTCCCCCACCCGCCCAAGCCCTCCGCAGGCCTTAGATGTCGATGGCGTCGTCCTGCTTGGGCTTCGTCTGGCTTTCCGGACCTGCCCCCTGCTGGACCGCCGGCGACGTAGAATAGCTGATGAACCACGAACCCACGGAAATCGCCAAGGAAGCCAGCCACGGGGCGCTCAGCGGCAGACCCAGCAGGTTGCAGACCAGCTTCAGCATCAGGACGTTCGTCAGGTACAGCAGGCCAAAAGTGATCAGGCCGGTCATCAGGACCTTCGGGAGACGCAGCACGATGAACAGCGGTAGCGATAGGAGAAGCAGCAGCACCAAGACGAACGGACGCACCAGCAGGTTCACCAAGCCCAACAGCAGAGCGATCCAGAAGATGTTCGCGTAGGAATCCTGGATATCAAGGTAACCCAACCGCACCGCGATCAGGATGCTGAGCGGCAAGGCGAAGAGCCGAGCGAGGGCCAAAAGGAAACGGAGTCCAGC
Source organism: Verrucomicrobiota bacterium (assembly GCA_041180425.1). Classification (GTDB taxonomy): domain Bacteria; phylum Verrucomicrobiota; class Verrucomicrobiia; order Opitutales; family UBA953; genus UBA953. Next base: position 4,386 of record JBEGRN010000122.1, on the reverse strand, counting down.
GGACATGACGGCACATCATACCACAAGAAACCGTCTCGTCCAGCGTCAAGCGGACGACCACCGTGGCCTCTACTTCAGCGGGCGTGTCGGATATCTTCGCCGGACAGGATGAAGATGACCTGTTCGGCGATGTTCTTCGAATGGTCGCCGATGCGCTCCAAGGCCTTGGAGATGAAAATCAGCTCGACGTGCGAAGCGGACACCTTGGCGGCGTCGCCTGAGCGGCCAAACAAGGCCTCGTAGTTCTTGCGGTTGAGCGTGTCGATCTCCGCATCACGTTCGAGGACGAGGCGGGCCTTGGCGAGGTCGCCTTCGATGAAGCTGTCCAAGGCGAGGCGCAAGACCTCGCAGGCGATGATGCCTTCGGCCGGGACATGCAGGAGGTCCTTGAGCGGACCACGTTCCGAGATGACCATCGCCCGCTTGGCGATGACCGAGGCCTCGTCGGCGATGCGTTCGAGGTCATGGCCGATATCGCGAGCCGCCAGCAGGAGGCGGACATCGCTGCCCATCGGGCCGAAGAGCGTCAGGTAGCGCATGATCTCGCGGTCGACGCGCTTCTCCAGCTCGTCGACGCGGTCGTCCATGCCGCGGACCTGCAGGGCGAGGGAATCATCCCCCTGCTCCACCGCCTGGAGCACCATGCGGGTCATGTCGAGGGAGCGCTCCCCCATGAGGATGAGGTCGTCGCGGAGCTGACGGAGTTCGTCGTGGAAGTGGCGTTGCATGTTCGTGTTATATTAAAAAGGGTGACTCAGCTCAGCCGAAACGGCCGGAGATGTAGGCCTCGGTCTGTGCCTGGGACGGGTTCATGAAGATCTTCTCGGTCGTGTCGTATTCGATCAGTTTGCCCAGGTAGAAGAAGGCGGTGCGGTCGGAGACGCGGGCGGCCTGCTGCATCGAGTGCGTCACGATGACGATGGTGAACTGCTCCTTCAGCTCATGGATGAGCTCCTCGATCTTGCCGGTGGCGATCGGGTCGAGCGCCGAGCAAGGCTCGTCCATGAGCAGGATCTCCGGGCGGTTGGCGATGGCGCGGGCGATGCACAAGCGCTGCATCTGACCGCCGGACAGGCCCAGGGCGCTGTCCTGCAGGCGGTCCTTCACCTCGTCCCAGAGTGCGGCCTTACGGAGCGAGGTCTCACAGGCCTCGTCGAGGATGGCGCGGTCGCGCACACCCATCACGCGGAGGGCGTAGACCACGTTCTCGTAGATCGACTTCGGGAAGGGGTTGGACTTCTGGAAGACCATGCCGACGCGGCGGCGCAGGGAGATGACCTCCAGGCCCGGGTCGTAGATGGAACGGCCATTGATGGTGATGTCACCCTCGTGGCGGATGCCGTCGACGAGGTCGTTCATACGGTTGAGGTTGCGGAGCAACGTGGACTTGCCGCACCCGGAGGGCCCGATGAAGGCCACCACGCGGCGCTCGGGGACGTCGAGCGTGATCGACTCGAGGGCCTTCTTCGCGCCGTAGTAGAAGTTGAAGTCGCGGATGCTGATATAATCCTGCCGGCCTTCCTTTTCGGTGGCGGGCCGGACCTGGATGCGGGAAGTGGTGGGGTTCATGGTGGCGGGCATGCGGACGTTGAAAGGTTAGAAGGAGGCGCCCTTGAAGCGGGCGCGAAGGCGGTTGCGGATGGTGATCGCGCCGAGGTTGAGGCAGACGACCAGGACGATGAGGAGGAGCGTCGTCGCGAAGACCATGGGACGAGCGGCGTCGGAATCCGGCGACTGGAAGCCTAAGTCGAAGATATGGAAGCCTAGGTGCATGAACTTACGGTCCAAGTGCAGGAACGGGGCCAAGCCATCGACCGGCAGGGTCGGGGCCAGCTTCACCACGCCCACCAGCATCAAGGGGGCGACTTCACCCGCGCCACGGGCCATCGCCAGGATGACCCCGGTGAGGATGCCGGGAGCCGAAGCGGGCAAGAGGATGTCGCGGATGGTCTGCCACTTGGAGGCTCCGGCGGCGAGGGAAGCCTCGCGCATGCCGCGCGGGACGGCCGAGAGCGCCTCCTCGGTGGCGACGATGACGACCGGCAAGGTCATCAGCGCCAAGGTCAACGAACACCACAGCAGACCACCCGTGCCCAAGACCGGCGTATTATTGTTATACTTCAGCTGGTCGGCGAAGAAGAGCCGGTCCAAGGAGCCGCCGAGGACGTAGACGAAGAAGCCCAGGCCGAATACCCCGAAGACAATCGAAGGCACGCCGGCCAGGTTGTTCACGCAGATGCGGACGGCGCGGAGAATCGGGCCATCCTTCGCGTACTCACGCAGGTAGATCGCCGCGATCACGCCGAAGGGCGTCACCAGCAAGCTCATGAAGACCGTCATGACCAAGGTGCCGAAGATCGCCGGCATGAGCCCGCCTTCCGTGTTGGCTTCACGTGGCTCGTCGAACAAGAACTCGCGCAGGCGGCTAAAGAGCAGACCGACGCGCTCCCAGAAGGTCATGCGGTTCGGCTCCCAAGCGCGGACCAGCGAAGCGGCTGGCAGCGACAGCGCGCGTCCGGAGGCATCGCGGGCCTCCAGCTTCGCGGAGGAGATGCCCGCGGCCACCTTGTCGGCCGAGGCCTTCAGTTCCGCGAAGCGGGCGTCGAGCTTAGCCAGTCGGTCGACGATGGCCTGGGTCGGTTCCCGGCGGTCCTCGGCCCGACGTTGGGCGATGCGCAAGGACTCCATCTCGGCGTTGACCTCACCGATTTGGCGACGGTTGATGTCGGCCAACTGCTCGCGGATTTCGGCGGCATGCGCGACCTCCGCCTGCAAGGCGGCCAAGAATCCGGCTTGGCTGGCTTCCAAGCGGATGCCCTTGGCATCGACGAAGGCCACCGGCACAACGAACGCCGGCCCGTTCTCCATGCGCTCCAGACCAAGAACCGAAGGGTCGAAGGACTCCTGCGTGACCTTCTTCTCGTCGATCCAGACATACGAGTTTCCGTTTACTTCTTTCAGGCCGACCTGGTACTGACGCTCGTAGCGCGGGTCGGAAGCCGGCGAACCGGGGCGGATACGGCGCTGCGCCAGATGGCCGATATGCGTGGTGCCGTCGCCCAGCTTCACCGTCGGGACCGTCGGGGCCCAGAAGACAGCGAAACCGTTGACGAGCACGAGGCCGAGCAAGCCGACCACCATGACCAGACCGACGATGAGGCCTAGGCTCGTGAACCAGACCCAGGGTTCGCCCTTGGGGGTAGCGGAATCGGCAGGATGATGGGCCATGGTTTAGACGACTTTATAGCGCTCCCGGAGGCGTTGGCGGAGGACCTCCGCGAGGGTATTGATCACGAAGGTCAGGAAGAACAGGCAGCAAGCGCCCAAGAAGAGCGCACGGAAGTGGGTATGGCCGATCGCTGCTTCCGGCAGCTCCACGGCGATGTTCGCGGAAAGCGTCCGCATGCCGCTGAACGGGTTCGCCTCCATCACCGGAGTGTTCCCGGTGGCCATGACCACGATCATCGTCTCACCGATGGCGCGGCCGAAGCCGATCATGATCGCCGAGACGATGCCCGAGATCGCGGTCGGCACCACCACGCGCCAGACGGTCTGCCAGCGGCTGGCGCCACAGGCCAACGATCCCGAGACCAACGACGTGGGGACGTTGGACAAGGCGTCTTCCGCGATCGTGAACACGAGCGGGATGACCGCGAAGCCCATGACGAAACCGACGACGAGCGAATTACGGGAGTCGTAGGAAAGGCCGCTCGTCTGGCGCCACCACTCGCGGAAGTCGGCGACGTTCTGGCCCGAAGCGAGGTCCTTGACGGTGAAGCAGCTGGCTTCGATCCACGGCGCGGCGGACCAAGCCGCCCAACCGGCGAGCGCGAGGAATGGCATCAGCCAAACGAACTCCCAGCCCGGACCAACACGGCGACGCACCGGCTGCGGCAGCAGGGACCACAGGTAGCCAGCGCTCAAGGCCGCAGGCGCCAACACCGCGATGACGCAGAGCAACTTCAGCAAGCTCGCGTCCACCAACGGCGCCAACCACAGTCCCGCCAAGAAGCCGAGGACCACGGAGGGCAACGAGGCCATGATTTCCATGGTCGGCTTGACGACCTTGCGCCACTCCGGACGGAGGAACTGGGAAACGTAGACCGCCGCCAGCAAGGCGATAGGCAGCGCAAACAAGAGCGCGTAGACCGTGCCCTTGACCGTGCCGTAGAAAAGCGGCACGAGCGAATACTTCGCCTCGAATTCATCGGCCCCGGAACTCGATTGCCACGTGTAGGCCGGACCTTCGGCGCCCTCGTACCAGATCTTCCCGAAGAAGGCGTTGAAGGAGGCCTCCGGGTGGTGGTCGACCACTTCCCAGCGGCGCAGCGCGCCATCCGCGCAGAGGACGCTGAAGCGGTCGTAGTTACGGCCAAACACCACCTG
>JBEGRN010000121.1:0-5215 GCA_041180425.1 Verrucomicrobiota bacterium | reverse complement strand
GAGGACCCGCACGCCGAATTCGAAAAAGGCGGGATTGGCTTCAGCAACGGCGCCGACTTCGGTGGCCCCGGCCATGTCCGTCTCAACTTCGGTTGTCCGCGCGAACGCCTTCGGGAGATCTTGCGTCGCATGAAGGCCGTCGTCGCGCGCGCCCCCGGCCGCAAGTGAGCGACGATTGCTCGGTTCCAGGGCGCATGGCCACTCCTGCTCGTTCCATCCCTTGGTGGGCGTGGCCCTCGGTTCTTTGCCTGGAAGGAGCGGTCTTTGTGCTGCTCGCACGCGAAGTCGTGCAGCCTGGGGCGTTCCTCGGACGCCCGTGGGAAACGATGGCCCTTGGATGGGCCCTCTGGGTAGGCTACGCGCTGGAACGTTGGATCGATGCTCGGCACGGCTATACGAAGGGCGGCACTTATCGTCATGCCTTTGTGCAAGCGAACCAGCTCGCGTTTCTGGCGGTCGCGCTCCTTGGGCTGGCGGGCTTGCTGTATCTCGCGGCCCCGACTTTCGCCGTCGTGGCGGATGCCTTCAGCAAATACCGCTCGGTGTGGTTCTTGGCGCCGCTGTTTCTGTTGCTCGGTACGCGCCTGGGTCCGAATGCAGGTTGGCTTTATCGGTCCTTGGCGGTGGCCTTGATCCTCACGTTGCTGGCCGCGAAGCAATCGGTACGCCTCGTCGAGACTGGCGTCGTTAGCCACCTCATCTACCTCGGCTTCGCGTTGCCGATCTTCGCCTTGGTCCTCGCCAATTTGGCCGTCACCCGCCGGGCTGAAGAAACCACCCGCACTTGGCAGCTACGGCTCGGGCCGATGTTCGCGGCCGTGCTCGGCTCGGTCTTCACCCTCAAGGCGGTGCCTGGCGCGGCGGGACCGTCAGCGGCCGCGGCTTTCGGCGGCGCCAGCCTCTGGTTCTTGGATCGTCGCTCCGAAGGCATTCCGGCCGAGATGGTGCGCGCGCGGGCGGACCTGCTCACGCTTCTCGCCTTGGTCGCAGGCCTTTGGATTCGCTGAGCGGCTGGAAGCCCTCCTGAGCATGAGCTCGCCACGGAGCCCGCGCTGAGGCGCGGCCACTGCTCTCGCGGGCCTCTCCGGCTTTCGCTTGGGCACGCAGGTAGTTCTCCATCATCCGCTCCACTTCTTCGAACAGCGCGAGCAGTCGGCGGGCCTCGCGCTCGGGTAACACACCGGAAGTTTCCGCGGCCTTGAGGCGGGTATAGAGCGCTACCGCCCGCACGTCGTTCAGGCTCCAGAGTTCGAAGCCCGTCTCCAGGTTCAGGTAGCTGTCGCCCAGGGCGGTGGCGCGTTGTAAGGCCTCGTCGGCGAGGTCGTCGAGGCAGCGTTGGGTGCGCCCTGGGGCGGTTTGGGCGAGCTTGAGGAGTTCGGCGGCGAGCTGGACGCTGCGCTGCCACGTGACAAAGGCGGTGAGTCGGGAGGTTTCCATGGGAGGAAGATTCACCCGCTCGGGCGGGCCCTGCGCAAGCGCTGGGCCGTGAGGCTCATTCCATCAGTGGTTGCCTCGAGATGTCCGTAGGGTGTCTCCCGCCGCTGGCGACCCCTGCAAACTAAACGGGCCGCACTTGCGTGCGGCCCGGGCTATGGCAGCCAACAACGAAACTTTATTCTGCGGTCACGCCTTCGCCGGTGCCGGCGCCGAGCGTCATGCCGCCGACGACTTGGACCTTTTCGAGGATGATCTTCTGGAGCTCTTCGAGCACCTTCGGGTTCTTCATCAGGTAATCCTTGGCCGCTTCACGACCCTGGCCGATGAGTTGGCCGTTATAGGCGATCCAAGCGCCCTTCTTCTCGAGGATCTTGTGTTCGATGCCCATGTCGAGGACCGAGCCCGTACGGGAGATGCCCTCGTTGTACATGATGTCGAATTCGCACTCCGTGAAGGGAGGGGCGACCTTGTTCTTCACGACCTTCACCTTGGTGCGGTTGCCGATCACCTTGCCGGAAGGCTCCTTGATCTGGCCGATGCGGCGGATGTCGATGCGGACGGAGGAGAAGAACTTGAGGGCGCGGCCACCGGGGGTGGTTTCGGGGCTGCCGAACATCACGCCGATCTTTTCGCGGATCTGGTTGGTGAAGATCACCACGCAGTTGGTGCGGCTGATGGCGGCCGTGAGGCGGCGCATGGCCTGGCTCATCATACGGGCTTGGACGCCCACGGTGGAGTCGCCCATCTGGCCGTCGAGTTCCTGCTTCGAGACGAGGGCGGCGACGGAGTCGATGACGATGACATCGATGGCGCCCGAGCGGATGAGGGTCTCGGCGATGTTGAGGGCGTCTTCGCCCGATTCGGGCTGGGAGACCAAGAGGTTGTCGAGGTCGACGCCGACCACCTTGGAGTAGCGGGGGTCGAGGGCGTGCTCGACGTCCACGAAGACGGCGTTGCCGCCTTGGCGCTGGATTTCGGCGATGATGGAGAGACAGAGGGTCGTCTTACCGGAAGATTCCGGGCCGAAGATCTCGACGATACGGCCGCGGGGGAGGCCGCCGACGCCGAGGGCGAGGTCGATGGCGACGGAGCCGGTCGAGACGGTGGAGACCGTCATCTTGGTGGCGTCACCCATGCGCATGAGCGTGCCGTCACCGTACTGCTTGTTGATGGCGGAGAGGGCGAGGTCGAGCGTCTTGCGCTCGGAGGACTGCGTGGCCGCCTTTTCTTTGGCAGTGGCGTCGGTCTTGGAGATGGACATGGGCGTGAGGTGGGTGAGAACGCCAAACTGCCCACTTAGGAGGCCCTTGCAAGTAAAATGAACAAATGTTCACTACTTTCTTCCACCCCCCTGAACACAGGGGTTAAAAGCTAAATAAATCCCCCAGCCAATCGAAAAAGCCGGGTTCTTCCGCCGGTTTTACCGTTTTTAGGCTCGGCTTAGGCGTCGTTGCCACGGGGGCCGTCCGGGCTGGAAGGGTGTGGAGCTTGGCTTTTTCGGCCTCGAGCAAGGCCAGGCGCGCGAGGCCTTGGGTCATGAGCCGGGCAGCCATCTGATCGCGCACGCGCTGGGCGGGCTTGGGGCCGAGCGGGCTGTTGCAGCCGAGCACCACGGCGATGACGCGGGCTTCGCCTTCTTTAGCGGTGGTGACCATGGAAGCGTTGGCCGCGACGGTCCAACCGGTCTTAAGTCCATCGCACCCTTTGAAGGAGTTGAGGAGGTGGTTATGGTTCACCAGGTCGACGGCCTTGGGACCCGGTCGGAAGGTGTAGGTCTTGGTGGAAGTGTATTTCAAGGCCGCCGGCAGTTTGCAGAGCGCGACGCTGAGCTTGGCGAGGTCGCGGGCCGTGGTGGTGTCATGCGGGCCTTGTCCATAGGTGAGCCCATTCGGGGTCACGAAGCGGGTGCGGGTCATTCCGAGCTCAGTGGCCCGTGTGTTCATGCGAGCCACGAAGGCCTGGGTGCTGCCGGCCCGGTCGATCGCCAAGGCGACGGCGGCGTCGTTCGCCGACTGCAGCATGAGGGCGTAGAGCAGGGCGTCCGCGCTGAAGATTTCGCCCGGGGCGAGCCAGACCATCGAGCCGCCGGTCCCGACCGAGGCCTTGGTGATGGTGATGGGCGCGTTGAGCGTGGTTTTACCGGCCTGGATATCCTCGAGCACGAGGAGCATCGTCATGAGCTTGGTCACGCTGGCGGGGTGCCCCGGCAGGTCGGCCCGGCTTTCCGAGAGGACGGCGCCGGTGGCGGCGTCGACGCAGATCGTGCCATCGTAGGTCGCGCCGGTCTCGGAGACGGCGCCGACGCTCAGCCCCGTCCAGAGCCCGAGGAAAAGAGTGGCGAGAATCAGCCGACGCACGCGAGCATTGGTCGGAGAGTAGGGTTTCTCGGCAAGACCATTTGCATAATATTTTGGGTCTGCTAGCGTCGCCGCACGATGATCGTCTTCTTGCTGCGACATGCGGATGCGGTGCCGGGCGAGCCCGATGTGCTCCGCGCGTTGTCGCCCAAGGGCCGTCGGCAAGCCACGCAGGTCGGGCGGGCCTTGGACCAAGCGGTCTGGTCGTTGGTCGCCGCCATCGAGCATAGCCCGTTGGTGCGTTCGCAGGAGACCGCCCGCTGGCTCAAGGCCGCGGCGAAAGTCCGGCAGCCGTTACGCGAGCTGCCCGGCTTGGAGCCGGAGGCGGACCCGCGGGCGACGGCGGCTTTGCTGGCACGGTCGCGGTCGTCGCGTTTGCTGGTCGGGCATAACCCGCATCTGGCGGCATTGGCCGGGAGGTTGTTGGGGTTGCGCGACGGGGAGCGGTCCATCCATTTCCGCAAGGCCGCCTTGCTGGTGCTGGAGCGTCTGGCTGGCCCGACGCCCCGTCGGCCTTACGGGGCTTGGCGTTTGAAGGGCTTCGTGCCGCCGCCCCCCGGGAAATGACACGCCTCCGTCTTGACTGTCCGGGTTCGTCCAGCGACCCTGCGACGTGCGCGAACCACGCCGTCATCGCCTGATCTGGGCCGCCGTCGGCTGCGTCCACCTCGCGGTGATGGCCGGGGTCGTGGCGAGCGGCACTTGGAACGCTGGCGGAAAGGAAGCGCCCGAGGGTGGCCTGCTTTTGGTCCGCTTGGATGCGGAGCCGCTTGGGTTGCCGGGCGAAGCGCCCCAAGGCCTCGGCCTCGGGGGAGCGCAGGGCTTTCTCCCGGATGCGTCCGTGGTGCTGCGTTCGAGTGTGCCGACGGCTAGCGAAGCCTGGGCGGGGCCGTCGGCCGCCGTGGCGGCTCCCGCGGTTTCGCCTGCGGCGTCGTTCGCCGCGGTGAGCCGCCCAGCGCCAGCGCCGGCTTTCCTGCCTCCGCAGTTCCGCGTGCGGGTCGAACCCACCTACCCTGAGCGCGCCCGCCGGGCCGGCGTGGAAGGTCGCGTGACCGTACGGCTCCGCATTTCCGCCGCGGGCGAAGTCCTGACGGCCGACTTGGCCGTTTCCTCCGGCAGCGCTTCCTTGGATGCCGCCGCCTTGTCGGCCGCGCAGGCTTCGCGCTTCACACCGGCCCAAGCTGACGCAGGGGCCGTACCTTCGGAAGCCACCGCGACCTACCGCTTTGAATTAAAATGAAAGCCCTCCTCGTCCTCCTCGCTTCGCTGACGCTCGCGGTGTCCGCGGCGACGCTCCCTGAAAAGGAAGCCAAAGAAGTGGTCGCGCAAGCGACGGCTTATCGCAGCGCCGCCGCCAAGGGCGACGCCGACAAGGTCCTGCAGCTGACCCATCCGGCGCTGTTCCAGTTGTTCGGCGGCAA
>JBEGRN010000120.1:0-5248 GCA_041180425.1 Verrucomicrobiota bacterium | reverse complement strand
TGGTTGTGGTCGCCCGGATGCTTGGGGTCGACGAGCGCGTTCGCCAAGGGCGTGAAGGACTTCGCGGCCGTGGTGGTGTCCTTGAACTTCTCCTTCACCCCGGCGACGCGGGCCAGCACGCGGACGACGTTGCCGTCGACGACGGCCACGGGTTCGCGGAAGGCGATGCTCGCGATGGCGGCCGCGGTGTAAGGACCGACACCTTTGAACGCTTGCCACTCGGCGGCAGTCCGCGGCTCCGGCCGACCGGCGACTTGCTGGGCCAAGGCGAGGAGGTTCCGCGCCCGCGTATAATATCCCAAACCCGCCCACGCGGCGAGGACATCGGCTTCCTTCGCCCGAGCCAAGGACCGGAAGTCGGGCCAGCGCTGCACCCACCGCTCGAAATACGGGAGGGCCGTCGCGATCTGCGTCTGCTGGCACATGAGCTCCGAGACGACCGTGCGATAGGCCGAGACCTCGGTCCGCCAAGGCAAGGGGCGCTGATGCTGCGCAAACCACGCCCGCAAGGCCTTCCGGAACGCCGCGGCGGCCGGAATCAGCTGTTGTTCGTGGTTCGTCATGGGATGGGGCTGGATTTGAGGGCCAACTCGGCTAAACCTTGGAGCCCATGGCAAGAAAGGCAAAGCAGGACTCCGACGACGAGCCCAAGAAGGTGGCGATGCACACCCTGAAGCTCGACGCGGCCCAGGCGGAGAAGCTCCGCCAGATCGCGGTCGCCAAGGGCTGGGTCTCCTTCCCGGTCGACCACTCGGCCTTCGCCTTCAAGGGCCCCGACGTCAACGTGGTCCATTACAAGTCCGGCAAGTGCGTCATCTCCGGGCGCGGGACCGAGGAGTTCGTGAAGTTCAGCGTGGAACCCGACGTCACCGGCCAGGCGACCTTGGGCTACGAGGAAGAGCTGAACCCGGAATGGTTCGAGGAACACGCCGGCTTGGACGAGTCGGGCAAGGGCGACCTCTTTGGTCCGGTGGTCTCAGCCTGCGTCATCGCGACCGGCGAGATGACCCGCGAATGGATCAAGCTGGGCATCAAGGATTCCAAGAAGCTCACCGACACCAAGATCGCCGAGCTCGATCGCGTCATCCGCTCCACCCCCGGGGTATCGGTCAAGACGACCTTCGCCCGCATGGCGAAGTACAACGAGCTGCACTCGCGCTTCGGCAAGAACCTCAACCGCCTGCTGGGCTGGATGCACGCCACGTCGTGCGAAGAGGCCCTCAAGGACTTCGAGGCCCAACACCAGCGTCGCCCGAAGTGGGGCCTGCTCGACCAATTCTCCGAAGAACCGCTCGTGCAGAAGGAGATCGCCCGCAAGGGCATCGAGTTCGACCTGCGCATGCGCACCAAGGCGGAATCCGACCCCGTTGTCGCGGCGGCGTCCATCGTCGCCCGCGCCTGCTTCGTCCGTGAGCTCGACCGCTTGTCCCAAGACGGCGGCGTGACGCTGCCCAAGGGCTCGGGCCGCGAAGCCAAGGAAGCGGGCATCGAACTCGTCGGGCGCCTCGGCCCCGCGATCCTCGTGAACTTCGCGAAGCTGCACTTCCGCACGGCCTACGAGGTCCGCGGGCTGGAGCCGCCGGAAGCCAAACCGTTCATTCGCCGCAAGAAGGCGGAGTAACCCGATGGCCTCGCTGGCAGCCTTCGACCGTAAGCGCGGCGCCGGACGTCCCGGCATCGCCGGCGTCGACGAGGCTGGCCGCGGGCCGCTCTGCGGACCAGTGGTCGCAGGCGCGGTGCTGCTGGATGCGGGCTTCTACGGTGAGGCGGCCTGGATCCGGAAGCTCTCGGGCGCCAACGATTCGAAGAAGCTCTCGCCGGAGAAGCGGGCCGAACTGCGCGCCCGCATCGGCGAGATGCACGCCGAGGGCAAGCTGCGCGCGGTCTGGGCGGAGGCGTCGGTGCTGGAGATCTCCGCCCACAACATCCTCGGGGCCACGCGCCTGGCGATGGCCCGCTGCATCGCACAACTGGCCCAAGGCCCGCTAGCGTCCCTCTTCCCTGCTGCCGGCACGGAGGGCGAGCTCTTCGGCCGCACGGACGAGCGTAACATGCTCGTGCTCGTCGATGGGCTACCGTTGCGGCCGTTCGCCTGGGCGCACGAGGCGGTCAAAGGCGGCGACGGCAAAAGCCTCGCCATCGCACTGGCGTCGATCGTCGCGAAGGTCGAACGCGACCGCATGCTCGTCGAGCTCGACGCCCGTTACCCGGAATACGGCTTCGCGCAGCATAAAGGCTACGGCACACCCGACCACATCGAGGCCCTCCGCCGACTCGGCCCCTGCCCCGAACACCGCGAGCTTTTCGTGCGCGGTATCCTCGCCGGCGAAGCCCCGCCACCCGAGTCCTTGGACAGCGAGTTCAGTTTTGAGTGAGGCCAAAGGTAGGGACGCGACGGCGTCGCGTCCTTCTTGTCCTCCCTGCCTTGGGTAGGGACAGCACCACGCGCTGTACTCACTGCATCGGGTAGGGGCACGATTCATCGTGCCCTCCTACGCAAGGAGGGCGCGGCGTAGCCACGCCCCTACCTCTAGGTCGTGACGCCGTCCCGACCCTACCCATTGGGATTAGCTGAATCTCAGGTAGGGGCGCGGCGGCGTCGCGTCCTTCGTGTCCACCCTGCATCGGGTAGGGACAGCACCACGTGCTGTCCTATCCGCAGCCAAGGCGCGAACTGGCCTAGATGCGCTTGGCGAACCAATAACCGAATTCACAGCCCATGTGCTTAAGGGCGTTTCGGGATTTAAAATGAATCAAGGCAAGCCCGAGCGGCAGGCAAAACCACAGGGGGAGCGTATAGATGAACGGCATCGAGACGCCTAAGGCTGACAGCAAGCGGTAGGACTTCACGGATAACGCCACGAGAAACCCTAAATGCACGAGCACCTCGACAGCGAGAAACACCTGAGCGATCGCCAAGAAAGCCTCCTGCGTCAAAGAGCCGGCCTGGGAAGCGAACCAAAGGTAGCAGGCCAACACGACGGCCTGCCCGATGAAATACCAGACCACGAACATCAAGAAGCTGCGGTGCTGGCGGGCCATCTGCCGGATCTCGTCATCGGACAGGTATCTGGGGGCTGGAGGTTTCATGCTTCTAGCAAAGAAACAGACGCACCGCACGCCCCACAAGACATCGCCTCACCCTTTAATACCTAGCGAAACCCATCAGCATCCACCGGCGATGACGCGCATTCATTCCGAGCCGCCCCCCTTCCGATATTTTCGGAACTAAGCCCCGAAGAAGTCGTCCTGCTCTCGGTGGTACTCGGCATTATCTATGAGCGCAACCAGACGGTTCGCCCTCTCCCACCCCTTGGTCGTCGCCTGGATCATCCAAGACCATCCAAACTAAACACTCTCGCCTTTTCCTTAAAGATTTGCGCATCGAGCTCGCCGCCAGGAATCAAACCCCTGCTAGAATCTCGCCATCAGAAGATTAGTTAAATCCGGAAAACCTAGGAACTGCGAGAATCTGGTACTCGAAATTAAAATCAAAGTCGAATGCAGCGGCTGAACGCCACGCCCCTCATAGAGGCCTAGAAATCCTTAACCAAATCCGGACGAGTTTTCCCGCCTCGAAGCCTATCGACAAGCCTTCGAGAACCTTTGTTGCGTTTTGACCTCCTTCTGGGGCTGTTTGATATATACAAACAGTCTGATGTTCGGAATCGAAAGCGGTCTTCCATCCGGCAGATGGCTCATAACGTTTGGCGATTCCGTCTTCGTCTAAGCCTCCATGGCAATAGACAGAGCCGTCTTCCAATGACGGCAAATCAAACTTTTCGGCGCACCAACCTACCTGGGGACAATAACCAGCCAAGCCCACGACCTTTTCATCCAAATCAATTAATAACTCGATGTCATCGACTACCACAGACCCCGCAAATGAAGGCCAAGGATGGGTTGAAAATGCCGAGTCTGCGTCGTCGTAAAACACGCAGCCGTTGGCTAATTTTGATTTGTTTGTTTTGAAGATCATATTCTGACGAAGTTCCAATGTAAGATGGTTTCAGAAACAGGATCGACTACCAGTTCCCAGACCCCTTCTTTGCCGCGGAAGGTGCAGGAACGTCCCATCTAAGCGCCTGGGCACTTTATCCTAATACATCGGCAGGTTAACTCGATACCAGCTACGACAACTCGCCAAAGAAGTCATCCTGCTCTCGGTGATACTCGGCATTATCCATGAGCGCTATCTGACGATTGGCCCACTCCCAACCCTTGGTCGTTGCCTGGATCATCCAGGTGTATTGACAATGGCCATCTTTGTCTTTCGCAAAGTCATCTCGAGCCGCCTGTATAGCATCGTAGATGGTGCCCTCTGGCACAGTGATGGCGAAATGACCATACGACGTTTTTTCCATGAAGTCGTTTCTATCGCCGATCACAATCAACCCCTCCTCCATGAGAAGTAAAAGCTCCTGCAGGCTTTTCTCAAAAGCTGCTGGGGTGATCTTTTCTCTCAGAAGCCGAAGGTCTGCGTTAGAAAGCGGTAAGGTAAAACCGCCCTCAACAGGATGGCCATCCAGACCGGCCTGCTTAATCTCCAAGATTTTCGCCCGACGCCAGAATCCTATGGAATCAACAAAGTGCATATCCCCTTCGATAACATTAACCGCCACGAAGTTCTGGAATGTGAAATATTTGTAGTTCTTCATTTTTCGCTAATCTTCATGGCACCCGTTCCGCCATGAAGGTCATTCATTATGGCCTTCGTAGGGCGATTTTAGATGGACCCTCCAGAGTGCATCTTTCAGGTGGCGTGGGCAAAGTTTCGATCAAGGAATGTAGTCATGTATCAGACGTGCGCTAACCCTACAATTCACTAGCCTAGCTCCTTCAATCTTACGACCGAACTGAAGTCCGCTTTAAACACATCGATCTCTAGCGGATTGCCAAACTGATCAACATGCAACGACACACTCACCCGTACCCCATCTTGATCCGTAAATGTTAGTTCAGATACTTTCGCCCCAAATCGGCGACCGCTGTCTTCATTTCCCTCTTCAACCACACGAGCACTTCCCATCCCCCCATCTCGTAGGCAAGTAAACCTTACTTTCTCGAGGTTGATTTCACGCGGCACGGATTGTCCGCTAGCTTCAAGCAGCCTCTTCAGTAATACTTTGTGAAAATGGTTCATGTTATTCGACTTCATGGATTCTTCCTACGTTAAGCGTTTTATCTTTCAGCCTGAAAGCTGTATACTGAAGACGCTTTCCGCCTACTTCAACTACTGCATTGTAGG
>JBEGRN010000119.1:0-5314 GCA_041180425.1 Verrucomicrobiota bacterium | reverse complement strand
CCGAGCATTTCGTACCAGTGGGAGTTGTCGTCGCCAGCCTTCACGGGCTGCTGGAACTTGCCCCAGCGGTAGCTGTGCATGGCGCAGTGGAGGTTGACGGCGGGGACGCCTTCGCGGTGAGCCTTGAGGACGTTCTCGACGTAAGCGGCGTCGGTGATGTCGGCGGCGCACTCGTCATGGACGACGACGTCGAAGTCCTTGTACCAGCCGTCCTTCTTGTAGAGGTCGAAGAGGGGCTTGGTGCTCTTGGTGGCGTCGTAGATCACCGTGACGGTGGCGTTGACGCGGGCTTCGATGCCCTTCTTGAGGATTTCCTTCTGGTTGGCGTAGTCGTGGCAGCAACCACCGGCGACGACGAGGACGCGCAGGGGCTTCGCTTCTTCAGCGATGGAGGGCGTGGCCAGACCCGCGAAAAGGGTCAGGGCGATGAGGGTACGGAGGTTCATGGGGGTGTCGGGGATAAAGGGAGGGGGAAGGGGGGTGGGCAAATCAAACTTACTTGCGGGCCTTGGGGTCGGCGGCAGCGGCTGATTTGGCTGCGGCCACGGCCGCCTTGGTGTCGGCGCTGGCCGCCTTGGCCAGCTCTTCGGGGATGGGCTGGCCTTCGACGAAGGCGTAAAGGGCCTCTTTCTGCTTCTCCGTCAAGGGTTTCTCCTGCTTGGGCGGCATGACGTCGCCGGCGCCGCGTTCCAGGAAGACGCGGGAAAGCAGCATGCTGCTGTCGGGCTTGCCGAGGGTGAAGGTCGGGTTCTTGCCGCCCTTGAGGGTGGCCTCGAGGGTGTCGAGGCGTAGCCGGCCTTTCTCCTTCTTCGGGCCGTGGCAGGACACGCAGTGCGCATCGAACAGCGGCTGGATGACCTTGGCGTAGTCGTCCTTCTGCGCGGCCGTCAGCGGTTTGGCCGGCTCAGCGGTCCTGGGAGCGTTGGGCGCGGCCGCGAGCGTGAGCGTGGAAAGGAGCAGGACGGCGCGCATCGGCTTACTTCTGGGACGAGTTCAGCGCTTCCTTGTTCGGCTTGAAGATATCTCCGTGGACCTTGTCTCCGCCGATGTGTGCGGCCACGGTCATCACGACCACCGCCGCGATCTGCGCGACGACGCGGACGCGCCAGCTCTGGAAGATCAGCAGCCAGGCGGCGCTGGCGACGAAGGACGCCGCGATGCCGAACCAGAGGTGCGTGCTGAGGCCCGCGTAATCTCCTCCGTTGAAGTAGGCTTCTAGCACGCCGAAGACGCACGTGGCCCAGATGCTGATGGCGCCCAGCAGGCTAAGGCGGCGGATCATGAGGCTAGCTTCGGTGTGGCGGTCCCAGATCTCGAAGAAGGGCAACAGCATGAGGATCGCGACCGGGAAGTGCAGGAGGATGAAGTGCTGATGGCCCGCGATGGAGAGCAGGGCCGGGCCGCGGTCCTCGCCGTCATGCTTCAGCACCACCGCGAGCGCCACCAAGGCGAGGTTGGGCAGCAGTGCGAGCCAGAGGCGTGCGTATTTCGTGAGGGGATGCTGGTCAGACATGGCGAGGTGCGGGGAGAGGGTGGGGATGGACCGACGCTTCTTTTATGGCGTGCCCATCGGGGAGGGTCAAACGCAAGTCGTCCTGGCACGGACATGCGCTTGGATCTGGGGTGTGGCGCAAAAAAAGCCCGCAGGTTGCGCTGCGGGCTTTTGAGGCGGCCGTGGGTCCGAAGCTTACTTGGCTTCGATAAAGGCCTTGAGCTTCGCGAGCTGTTCCTTGGTCAGGGGCTCGGACTTGGCCTTCTTCGGGGGCATGGCCATCTCTTCGTCGCGCTTGGTGGCGCCGAGTTCGGAGAGGGTGTAGAGGGAGCTCTTGGCCGCGTTGCCCCAGGTGATGCCGGCGCCGTTTTCCTTACCACCCTTAGCGGCGGACTCGAGGGTCATGATATTGTAGCCGCCCTTGGGCTTCTTGGCCGGGTCCTTGCCGTGGCAGCCGGCGCAGCTCTTTTCAAGGACCGGGAAGATGTCTTCTTTCCAGGCCTTTTCGCGGGCGGCGCTGGGAGCGTCGGCGGCGAAAGCCGAGGCGGAGACGAGGAGGGAGAGGAGGGCGAGGTGACGCATGGGATGGGTTACTGTATTAGAACCCGTGTTTTAGGGATAAGTTTCGTTTTTGGGGAGCAAAAAATCACCGGGCCACGACCCAGGGTTGGACCTGGGCCTGCAGGCGGGCCGGGACGATGGCCTCGACCCGGGTGCCGTCGTCCTCGGATTTGCTCGATAAAACCGTGGCCCCGGCATGGAGCTTGGCCAGCAGGGCATATTGGTCGTGGGGGAGTAACAACGTGACTTTTTGGTCACGCTCGGCCGCACAGGACTCCAGCAGTTCTTGGAGTTCCGGGATGCCCTGCCCGGTGAAGTTGCTGAAGAGGATGGCCCCGGGGTGCTGGGCCTTGGCTTCGGCTTTGACGACTTCGTCCACGAGGTCGGCCTTATTCAGGACCGTGATGATCGGCCGGTCGCCGGCCCCGATTTCCTGGAGCACCTGCAGCGTCGTCTGCGCATGCTTCTCGCGCTCGGGCGAAGAGAGGTCGACGACGTGGATCAGGTAGTCGGCTTGGATGGCTTCTTCCAAGGTGGCCTTGAAGGCTTCGACCAACCGGTGCGGCAGGCGGCGCACGAAGCCCACGGTGTCGGTCAGCAGCATCGCGCGGCCCGAAGGGAGCTCGAGGCGACGGGTCGTCGGGTCGAGCGTGGCGAAGAGCTGGTTCGCGGCGAGGACATCCGAGCCGGTGAGCTTGTTCAGCAGGGACGACTTGCCGGCGTTGGTGTAGCCGACGATCGAGACGGTGGGCAAAGGGATGCGTTGACGCTGCTTGCGCTGCGTCGCGCGCTGGGCCACGACCGCCGCGAGGTCGCGCCGGACCTTCGCGATCTTGTCGCGGATCTTGCGCTGGTCCATTTCCATCTGCGTTTCGCCGGCGTCGCGCTGCATGGCGCCGCCTCCGCGTTGGCGGTCCAAGTGCGACCAGAGGCGCTTGAGGCGCGGGAGCTGCTGCTGCAGCTTGGCCAGCTCGACCTGCAGGACGGCTTCCTTGGTCTTCGCACGGGTCACGAAGATGTCCAGGATGACCTCTTGGCGGTCGATGGCGTGCAAGCCGAGGGAGTCCTTCTCCCAGTTGCGCTGCTGGGCCGGCGTGAGTTCGTCGTCGAAGATGACGAGCCCGCATTCCTTGTCGTGCGCGAGCTTGGAGATTTCCTCCATCTTGCCGGAGCCGACGAGGTGGCGGGGGCTTTCTTCGCGGATACGGGCGATGAGCGAGCCGCGGATTTCGACGCCGAGGTTCTCGACGAGCTCATGCAGTTCGTTCAGCAGGAGCTGGGCTTCTTCGGCTGTCTCCCCTTGCCGCTGTAGCCCGACCAGGATGGCCCGGTTGGCGCGGGCGATGACCTCGGGGTCGAATGGGTCGAGAGGCTTGGGCTTAGGAGCGGGATCGGACACGTGGTGCGGGACGGACGGTCAAGCCTGACGGCTGGAGGAGGGCGGGCAAAGCGAAACTTCCGTCACTTTACCCATAGCAGCGGCTGGGTGATGGCCCGGTTGCGGCGTACTTCGGGGTCGCTAGGGTCTCCATCGAGGCGTCGCCAGAGGGCGATGAGGTCGGGTCGTTCCAAGGCGAGGCCGGCAAAGAGCAGGAAGACCGGCCGTGAGGGCCAGCCTTCCCACGCTTGGACATCGGGTGGGCGCGTCCACTGGGACTTGTCTGCGACGTAAGGAGTCATGAACGCGACGGCCTTGGCCAGGCCTCGCCCGTCGGGCAGGGTGTAGCGCCAATAGTCGGTGTGGGCGTCGGAGAGCACCCAGCCGAGCGTCGCCATATTGTCCAACTGGAAGAGGGAATAGGCGTAAGGCTTCGTGCGGGCGAGTTCGAGCGGGAAGCCGCCGTCGGCGGCCATCTGCACCGCGATGAACTTCTGGGTGAACCGTTCGCGGCAGGCGGCGAGCGCGGCTTGGTCGCCCGTGAATTCCGCGAATACGGCGACCTGCAGCCAGAAGGCGACCGCGTGGTTGTTCTTCTCGTTGGCTTCTTCTTGGCCGTTGGCGCTGGTGAGCATCCAGTCCTTGTAGTCGCTGAACCAACGACGGAGGCCGGCTGCACGTTCAGCGGTGAGGGCACGCGAGCCACGGAGGGCGATGATGGACTTCGGGACCTCGATCAGGTGTAAGGTGTCGATGATGCCGATGCCACGCCCTAGGCTACGTCCCGGGATGGCCTGCGCGTAGTTGAGGTGCGGGTTCATGCGCGTCCCTGCGTCGAGCAGGAAGACGTCGAGGAACTTCACCGCCTTCGCGGCGTATTTCTCGTCGTGCGTGAGGCGATAGGCGGCGGCGAGCGCGGCCACGTGATCGCGGAAGGTATTCAGCGCGTTACGGTGCTGGACGAAGTTCTCGGGGTTGGTCTGCCCATCGCGGCGGATGTAGGGAAGCCCGTTGGGCTTGGTGGGGTCGGGCCACCAGTAATCGCCGTTGGAATAGAAGTCGTTACGGCCGCCTTCGCTGAGCTTGGCGGGGAACGCCGTGATGGTCGGCGGGGTCGCCGCCAGCGCGCGTTCGGCCGCGGCCAGCACGCGCGTGCGCTCGTTGGTCGCGACGAGGCTAGCCGCAGGGCTGGCAGGTTCGGGCGTTCCGGAGGGCAGCTGCGCGCAGCCCGCCAAGGCACTGGCCAAGACCACCGTCAGGAGACGCATCGGCCTCAAGGGTTGAACTGCACCCAATCGAGGTTCATCAGGCCGCCTTTGCCTGGGTTGACGAGCACGAGGTAGACGTCGTGGCGTCCGCTCGACGCGGCCAACGGCGCCTTGTTTTCGGCGAACTTGCCCCAGTCGCCCGTGTGCGTGATGTCGACCGTGCCCAGCAACGGGCCCGTCGGCGAGTCGAGGCGGACTTCCACCTTGCTGCCCTTGGAGCCACCGCCGGCGGAGGCGTTGATCGTCACGCTCTTACTGTCGGCGAGGTTGAGGTTCGCGAATTTCAGGGTGTGGCCATGGTTCGTGGAGCCGACGGTCTTGCCGGTGTTCTTCGGGCCGTTGAGTTCAGCGGTCTCCGCTTCGAGGCGGCGGGTGCGTAGCGCCACGGTGGCCTTCCCGGCCAGCGGACCAGCGGGACCTGCTCCGGCGTCGGTATAGGTGGCTTCCAGGACGAATTGGCCAGGCTTATCGGCCTTCGGCGCAGTCACTTCACCGCTGAGCCCGCGGGTGATCGAAGGGCCGCCTTTGCCTTTCTCGAGCGCCAAGATCCAGCGCAGCATGAACGCGACCTCGTCGACGGTGTGCTGCGGGTGGGCGAGCATCGGGACCTGTCCC
>JBEGRN010000118.1:0-6131 GCA_041180425.1 Verrucomicrobiota bacterium | reverse complement strand
CCGCGCCTGTACAAGAACTTCGACGACGAGACCGCTCGCCCGCTGGCCGACTACGGTGGCGGTTCCGGCACCGGTGGCCTCTTCCTCAGCGAGCCAGGTTTCCCGAAGGGTTGGGGCGAGACGCTCTTCACCTGCGATTGGACCACGGGCACGATCCACAACCACCCCATCAAGCCGTTTGAAGCCACCTTCGTCGCCCAGCAGCAGACCTTCCATAAGGTCCCGCACGCGACCGACATCGACGTCGACGGCAGCTCCCGCCTTTACATCGCCGACTGGCGCGCCGGTGGCTTCAGCTACCTCGGCAAGGGCAAGCAGCAGGGCATGATCCAGCAGGTCGTCGCCACGGGCGTGACCCCGAACAAGTACGTCGACGTCACCAAGGTCGCCGATGCCGAGCTCGTGCAGCTGCTCACCTCCGACAGCGCCGTGCAGCGCCTCGAGGCTTCCCGTCGCCTGATCGACCTCAAGAAGGCCGCCCTCGCTCCCGCCGTGCTGGCCATCGCCGCAGGCAAGGGCCACCTCTACCACCGCGTCGCCGCCATCTTCACCTACAAGCAGATGCTCGGTAAGGATGCGACCCCGGGCCTTGTCGGCCTCGTCAAGGACGACGCCGTCCGTGAGTTCGCCTTGCGCGCCCTCGCTGACCGCACCACCGAGCTCGCCGGCGTGCCGGTGCAGCCGTTCGTGGACGCCCTGAAGGACGCCAACCCGCGCGTGCGCCTGCAGGCCCTCATCGGTCTCCAGCGCCTCGGCGCCAAGGAAGCCGCCGGCGCGATCGTCGACGCCGCCGCCACCTGGCCGGTGGACGAATCGAAGGCCGAGGAAGGCGCGCACTACCGCCTGCCGCACACCGCGATCCATGCCCTCGAGCACCTCGCCAACGCCAAGCCGCTGGTCGAAGCCGCCAAGGATCCGGCCAAGCGCTACATCGCCTTCCGCTCCCTGCAGCTGATCCACACCAAGGATTCCGTGGACGGCCTCATCGCCCTCAGCGTCTCCGGTGACGCCGACCAGCGTGCCGGCGCCATCGGCGCGCTCGCCCGCCTCTACCACGTCGAGAAGCCCTGGAACTACAAGGATTGGTGGAGCACCCGTCCGGACGACCGCGGCCCGTACTTCATCCCCGCCGAGTGGGAAGCCACCCCGCGCATCAAGGAAGCCATCGAAGCCGCTTACGCCAAGCTCCCGGGCAACCTCCGCATGGCGACCCTCGAGGTCCTCGCGAAGAACCGTATCGCCGTGACCTCGCTCAAGCTCGAAGGCCTCGATCCGATCCGCCTCGCCATGGCCACGCAGACCTTGAAGCCGGCCGACGTGGCGCTCCTCACCGACGCCGCCCTCTCGTCCAAGCGTCCGTGGAACGAGCGCTTCGATTGCTACAAGGCCCTCGCCAAGCTGGAAGGCGACGCCGCCATCGCCCCGCGCGTGCAGGTGCTCGCCGGTTGGCTGAAGGAGAAGGGCGCCCCCGCCGGCGTCGAGCAGGCCATCAACGACTTCGTCAACGATGGCCAGCGCGGTAACGAAGTGAAGCAGCTGCGCGCCCTCGCCAACAAGGCCGAAGACGCCAACTCCCGCATCCTCTGGCGCTCCCTCCTCACGGTGCTCAACAGCCCGCTGACCAAGGACGCCCAGAAGAAGGCCGTGAAGGCCGAGATCGACAAGAACCCGCGCGACATCGGCTTCTTCCTCGCGATCGCCGACCTCGGTCTCTCGGGCTTCGACAAGGCCATCGACGCCGCCATCGGCGGCGACAACACGATCCTTATCAACGCCGCCAAGGCCGCGCGCGAAGCCGGTAAGGCCGCCGCCGAGCACAAGGGCAAGCGCATCGCCGAGCTCTCGCTCGCCGACGCGACCGCCGCCGGCATGAAGGGCAAGGGCAACGTGAAGCTCGGCCAGAAGCTCTTCACCCAGCAAGGCTGCGTGGCGTGCCACTCGGTCGACCCGACCGCCGAGCAGAAGGGTCCGTACCTCGGCGCCGCCGGCGCGAAGTTCTCCCGCGACTACCTCGTGGAGTCCGTGCTCCAGCCGAACAAGGTCGTGGCCCAGGGTTTCCAGACGTTCATCTACCAGATGAAGGACGACTCCCAGCAGATGGGCTTCGTCACCGGGGAAGCCGATGGCGTCATCACGCTCCGCAACGTCGCCGGCCAGGTGACCAAACTGAAGCGCGCCGACATCCGCAACGAGCGCCATGACACCAAGTCGATGATGCCGGAAGGCCTCGCCGCCGGCCTCACCGCGGAGGAGTTCAGCGCCCTCATCGACTACCTCGCCTCCCTCAAGGCGATCGGCGGTTAAGCGTGGGTGAAAAGCCCCGAGGGTCACGTGGGCAAGGAGCCACGGTGACACGGGGAAAACAAAGGGCGCCTACGGGCGCCCTTTTTGTTTTTAGCGGATAGGGGATAGCGGATAGGGGATGGCCAAAAGGGGATGGGGGATTGGGGATAGGGGCATTAGGATGATGAACTAGTTTGCGGCCCTTGGGCTTTCCCAACCCCCAACCCCCAACCCCCAACCCCTACCCGCTATCCCCTCACCTATGACGCATCTTCCTATCCAGATACTTAGATGCTCACTTGCTATCAGGCGGGTTCCCCTTTTGTTTCCCTGACCTTATGGCACGCGCTGCTTCCTTCACGTTCTCCTCCGAATCGGTCGGGGAGGGTCACCCCGACAAGGTGGCTGACTCGATTTCCGATTCCGTCCTCGATGCCTGCTTCGCGCAGGACCGTTTCTCGCGCGTCGCCTGCGAGACCTTGGTCAAGAGCGACCACGTGGTCATCGCCGGCGAGCTCACGACCAAGGCCAAGGTCAACTTCGAGGAGGTCGTCCGCGCGGCCATCCGTGAGATCGGCTACGTGAACGACGACGATGTCTTCCACGCCGACAAGGTCTTCATCACGAACCTGCTCACCAAGCAGTCGCCCGACATCGCCCAGGGCGTCGACGAACGCAAGGCCGAGGGCAAGAAGCACGCCAAGATGGGCGCTGGCGACCAAGGGATCATGTTCGGCTACGCCTCCACCGAGACGCCGGAGCTCATGCCCGCGCCGGTCATGTTCGCCCACCGCCTCAACCGCGAGCTCGCCCGCCTCCGTAAGTCCGGCGCCAAGGGTACCGCGTGGCTCCGCCCCGACTGTAAGTCGCAGGTCGCCGTCCGCTACGAAGACGGCCGCCCGGTTGCCATCGAGAACGTCGTCATCTCGACGCAGCACACGGCCGACGTGTCGCATCGCCAGATCGAAAAGTTCTGCATCGAGCAGGTCATCCAGAAGGTGCTCCCGAAGGCTTTGCTCGGGCAGAAGACCGAGTACCTCATCAACCCCACGGGCCGCTTCGTCGTCGGCGGCCCCCAGGGCGACTGCGGCCTGACGGGCCGTAAGATCATCGTCGACTCCTACGGCGGCATGGGCCGTCACGGTGGCGGCGCCTTCTCCGGCAAGGACCCGACCAAGGTCGACCGTTCCGCCGCCTACATGGCCCGCTGGGTCGCTAAGCACATCGTCGCGTCCGGCGCCGCCGAACGCTGCGAACTCCAGGCCGCTTACGCCATCGGCCATCCGGAGCCGACCAGCCTGCACCTCGATACCTTCGGCACGGGCACGCTGTCCGACGCGCAGATCCTCGCCGCCGTGAAGAAGGTCTTCCTCTTCAACCCGGCCGAGATCATCCGCCAGCTCGACCTCCGTCGTCCGATCTACCGCGCGTCGACCCATTACGGCCACTTCGGCAAGAAGGGCCTGCCGTGGGAAACGACCTCGAAGCTCCCGGCCTTCATCAAGGCCCTTCATTCCGCTTAACCCTGCTTCCTCCCTTCATGTCCTCCCAAAATTCCCGCGCGTCCAAGAAGGGCGCTGATTTCCAAGTCGCCGACCTCGGCCTCGCCGAGTGGGGCCGCAAGGAGCTCCAGGTCGCCGAGCACGAGATGCCCGGCCTCATGGCCTTGCGCGCCAAGTACGGCAAGAAGCAGCCGCTCAAGGGCGTCCGCATCGCTGGTTCGCTCCACATGACCATCCAGACGGCCGTCCTCATCGAGACGCTCGTCGACCTCGGCGCCGACGTGCGCTGGGCTTCCTGCAACATCTTCTCCACGCAGGACCACGCCGCCGCCGCCATCGCCAAGGCCGGCGTGCCGGTCTTCGCCTGGAAGGGCGAGACGCTTGAGGAATACTGGGAGTGCACCATGCGCGCGCTCACCTGGCCCAATGGCGACGGCCCCGAGCTGATCGTCGACGACGGCGGCGACGCCACCTTGCTCATCCATAAGGGCTACGAGCTCGAGAACGGCTCCAAGTGGGTCGACACGAAGTCCGAGTCCGAGGAAGAGCAGATCATCAAGAACCTCCTCAAGAAGGTCGCCAAGCAGAAGCCCGGCCACTGGCATAAGGTCGTGAAGTCCTGGAAGGGCGTCTCGGAAGAGACGACCACTGGCGTGAAGCGCCTCTACCGCATGCTCGAGGAAGGCTCCCTCCTCGTCCCCACCGTCAACGTCAACGACACCGCCACGAAGTCGAAGTTCGACAACCTCTACGGTTGCCGCGAATCGCTCGTCGACGGCATCAAGCGCGCGACCGACGTCATGGTCGCCGGCAAGGTGGCCCTCGTCTGCGGCTACGGCGACGTGGGTAAGGGCTCGGCCCAGTCCCTCCGCGGCCTCGGCGCCACGGTCATGATCGCCGAGATCGACCCGATCTGCGCGCTCCAGGCCGCGATGGAAGGCTACCGCGTGGTCACCGTCGAGGACACCCTCGGCAAGGCCGACATCTACGTCACCGCCACGGGCAACAAGGACATCATCACGCTCGAGCACCTGACCAAGATGAAGGACCAGGCCATCGTCTGTAACATCGGCCACTTCGACAACGAGATCCAGGTCACCCGCCTCAACGCCTTCAAGGGCGCGAAGAAGGACACGATCAAGCCGCAGGTCGACCGCTACACGTTCAAGGACGGCCGCCAGCTCTACATGCTCGCCGAAGGTCGCCTCGTGAACCTCGGTTGCGCCACCGGCCACCCGAGCTACGTGATGTCGACGTCCTTCACCAATCAGGTCCTCGCCCAACTGCACCTCTGGGAGACGCGCGCCACGGCCAAGCCCGGCGTCGTCGTCCTCCCGAAGCACCTCGACGAAGAAGTCGCCCGTCTCCCCCTTCAAGCCCGACAGCTACCGCTACTAAGCGCGCCGCAAGGCGACGGAAAACTCAGGGCGCCTACGGGCGCCCTTTTTGTTTTGGGGCAGCTGGCTATGGCCGATGCCTTGGGTAGGGTCGACACGACGTGGCGACCTAGTGGCCGCATGAGGGTAGGGGCGTGGCTGCGCTGCGCCCTCCCTCCAGTTGGAGTGCAAGGCAAAGCCTTGCCCTACCTCCGTGCTCCGAACTCCGTCATCCGTACTCTGTAGTCCTCCTCCTGAAGCTCCTCCTTCCTGCTTCCTCGGTTTCTAGTAGGCAGCCCCTACGCTCGCTGGCTTGCCCTTCGTCGGCGGCCGACCAACCTGTCGGCTACCCCGCCTACCATGAGCCTCCAAGAGACGCGTCAGAAACTCCGCAACGAACTGGAGGCGCCCGCGCCGTTGCGGGCTTTCGGTTCGGGTTGGATCAGCGGGGTCGCGGGGCTTTCGCTGGGGCTGGTCGGCTTGGCGTTGGTGGTTTCGATGCGGGCCCCGGGGCAATTCGCGATGCCCGAACTCACAGCCCTGCATTCGCAAGCTTGGTTCAAGCTGAGCGTCTTGGTTGTCCTGCTGCTCGGCTTCACGGCTTCGGTGCTGAGCCTAGCGCTCCGCCCGTCCAAACTGCTCGGGACGTTGGGCGCGGCGTGCGCGCTGCTCGCGACCTTGTTGGGCGGGTCTAGTGCGACGGCCCTGACGCCCGACCCGACGCCGTTGTTCTTCGGCTTGGACTGGTTCGCGCTCAACGTGCTTTTCACCGGGGTCATCTTCATTCCGTTGGAACGACTCAGCCCGCTCCGCCCTGAACAGCCGCTCTTCCGCGGCGAATGGCGCGAAGACCTATTCTATTACCTCGTCAGCAGTTTCATGGTCCAGGTGCTCGCTTTCGTCAGCTTCGCTCCGGCGAAGTGGTTGGCGGCCGCGTCGGCGCTCGCCTCGCTCCAGCAGTGGGTGGCCG